>DATADG010000119.1:0-11841 GCA_036258655.1 Gemmatimonadales bacterium
TGTCCCTCTCGGCATCGCCCTCCCTGCTCACTTTCCGGACCTGAACCCGATATCGGTAAAGCGGCATACCCGATAAGGAACTGTCTCCCAACCGCTGGATCATCATCCCTGGCGAGCCCCTCCACACCTGTCCCGGATGGAGCGGCTGGGGAGGGAGCGGTGGAAAGAAGTCATCGAGGGCCGTAGCCATCCCGGCGACTTCAGCTACCTCGTCCGGTATGAAAGGCCGCGAGTGGACGGCGTACGTTCCCTCCGGACCCAGCGTACCCAGGTAACGCCCACCGATGAGGCCATCGGTGTCAGGCCGGATCTCTGCCTCCTCCGATTTACGCCAGAGCGACAGCGAGTCGAGCCACCCCTCCAGCATCAGCCCGCTGTCCGCACTTGTCGCCCTGAACTGCCAGATGCCGGTCCGGCCCGATGTCTGTTCACGATCTCTGTTCCCGGACTGGGTCAGGATCCGGGACTCGGCTGATTCATAGAACCGACTGCAGTGCAACTGCTCGGGCCGATACCTGAGCACACCGTCCGCGGCCTGAGCCGCTAGAGAGGTGCTTCCGAGCAGGAGAAGGGCAAAGATGACTCCGGACCCGCCGACTGACACTCGCCCTATTCCGCTTCCATGTACGGGTACCGGTAGTCCCGCGGAGGCGAGAGGGTTTCCTTGATGCTGCGGGGTGAGACCCATCGGAGCAGGTTCAGCACTGACCCAGCCTTGTCGTTGGTGCCGCTGGCGCGGCTGCCACCGAACGGCTGCTGCCCGACGACGGCACCGGTGGGCTTGTCATTGATGTAGTAGTTGCCCGCTGAGTGGCGCAGCGCCCGGTCGGCCTCGGTGATCGCTGCCCGGTCGCGGGCAAAGACCGCCCCGGTAAGCGCGTAGGGACTGGTCTGGTCGACCAGCGTCAGCGTCTCGCGCCAGCGTCGCTCCGGATAGACGTGCGCAGTGAGCACCGGGCCAAAGATTTCCTCACACATGAGCCGGTACGCCGGGTCTTCGACCTGTAACAAGGTCGGCTGAACGAAGAACCCAACGGAGTCATCGGTACCTCCCCCCGCCAGCACTTTGACTCCGGCATCCCGCTTGGCGGATTCCAGGTGATCTCGCAGGCGAGTGAATGCCCGGCGATCGATCACTGCACCCATGAAGTTCCGGAAGTCGGCGACGTCGCCCATCCGGATGTCCTGTATCATTCCAACAACTCTGTCTCGCACCGCGGGCCAGAGAGTGTCCGGGATGTAGGCGCGTGAGGCGGCGCTGCATTTCTGGCCCTGGTATTCATAAGCGCCCCGCACAATCGCAACCGCCAGCGCATCCACATCGGCGCTCGCGTGCGCCAGAATGAAATCCTTTCCACCGGTCTCACCTACGATCCGAGGATACCCGGCATAACCGTCCAGGTTTGACGCGACAGTCTTCCAGAGACTCTGAAAGACGGCGGTTGAGCCGGTAAAGTGGATACCGGCAAGCCGGCGATTGGAGAGCAGTGTTTCGCTGACTTCGATGGGATCTCCGGGCAGGAAATTGATGACTCCGGGTGGCAGCCCTGCTTCCTCCAGGAGCTTGTAGAAGAACCAATTGCTCAGCATTGCGCTGGCCGCCGGTTTCCAGACCACCGCGTTACCCATGAGAGCGGGAGCAGTCGGCAGGTTGCCACCGATTGCGGTGAAGTTGAAAGGAGTGATCGCGTAGACGAACCCTTCCAGGGGACGGTGGTCCAGCCGGTTCCAGACTCCGGGCGACGACTCCGGCTGTTCCTGATAAATCCGCTCCGCATAATGCACGTTGAAGCGAAGGAAATCGATGAGCTCGCAGGCGCTATCGATCTCCGCCTGAAACGCGGTCTTGCTCTGACCCAGCATGGTGGCGGCATTGAGCAGCTGCCGGTGGGTGGTGGCCAGCATCTCCGCAGCGCGGAGAAAAACGGCGGCCCGGTCCTCGAACCGCCAGTGCCCCCAATCGCGTTGCGCTTCAACCGCTGCATCGACGGCAGCCTCGATGGTTGGCCGGTCGGCCTGATGAGTTCTGGCGAGGACGCGCTGATGGCAGTGGGGAGAAACCACGTCGTGGGTCTTGCCGGTCCGGATCTCTCTACCGGAAACGACGGCGGGAATGTCAGCCTGCCGAGCGCCCACATTGGCCAGAGCGGACTTCAGCGCAGTACGTTCGGGGGAACCTGGTGCATATGAGAGCACCGGCTCATTGCGGGGACGAGGGATGTTCCAGGTGCCGGACATTCTGGGATATGGGCTATGGCTATTCGCTATCGGCGAGTCGCCAGTTTCTAGTCGTTACTCACTAAGTCGCTCGTCAGTACTCGCTGCAGCTCCACCCGTAAAACTACTCGGGTTCCGGACCAGCCAATAGCGAACAGCCAATAGCCCAATTAGAACAACCCAGCCGGCGGTTTACCGGGCCCGGCAACCAGCGGCTTTTCCAGCAGAGTAAAGCCGTTTGCTTTGAGGATCGCCTGCCCTGAAGGGGAGAGTACGAACCGGGCGAAAGCCAGGGCCGTCTCGGGATGCGGGGCTCCGGTGGGAATCGTCAATGCATAAACGATCGGCTCGCCCCGAAACTCGACCGAGTCTTTACTGTCTCGAGTCGCGCCGGGCAGCCGAACCGACGCCTGGCTATACCACTCGGCCAGACGAGGGTCGCTGAGATCGATCTCGGGTGGAAGCCTGACGTACCGCAGGCCTGCGGTACGGGCAATGGACGCGTAGGACCACGAATAATCCAGCTCACCCGCCTGCACTAATGCGGTCAGATCGGCCTCCTTCGGCCGGACATACTTGGGGGGAAACGCCCGATCGAGACGCGCGGCGAGACCAGGTTGGCGATAAAACCGCTCGGCCAGCTGGAACACCATCAATGTGCGGTAGCCATTGGGGTCGAGCACAGGATCCGAGTGCCCGGCTCGCACCTCAGGTCGCAACACTACTTGCCACCAGTTGTGTCCATTTATCTCCTTTGCGCCTATCGACTCGGCGGTGTAGATGAGGACCATCGAGTTCCGGGCAAAGGTCACATACCAGCTGGCATGGCTGGGGATCAGCAGCTTTGGAATGATCCCATAGTCCGCCACGCCGAGGATGTCGGGGATCTTGCCGAGATCCGTCATCTTTCGGGCTGCTTCCAGGCTGCCCGAATTTTCCTGCGCAGGATTCACACTCGGGTGTTTTGCCTGGAATGCGTTCAGAAGGTCGCTGAACGGCTTTGCCAGGCTGCCCGCATTGAACACCACGAGCGGCCCCGCCGGTTGCTCCTGGGCTTCCAGCCTGGTGAGGGTAGCCGGCAGCAAGGTTAAGCCCATCAGTATCAGCGACAGGGTCTGCATCCGGGTGTCGGCGCGTGTCAGTGGAATTTGTAAGCTAACCGTCACGGAAGAATCCAAGCCGCCACGCGGACACTCCTGCCGTGCTCCTGCCGGGATTACTTTGGAGACGCCATCCCGCTCGAGGAGTGCCGATGAATTTATGGTGCGGTGTCATGCTGCTGGTGCTCGTGCCGGCCTGCCGGGATTACGACCTGCGACCTCGCCTGGTCGACGACGACGGTCTGATCCCTGCCGAAGAGTTTGCCGGCTATGGTCGAGAACAGGCGCAGGCAATTGCTATAGCTCGAGAGTTTGCACAGGCGCACGAGGGCTCCTCCCCGCGCGAGCTGGCCCGTCAGGCTGAGGCTGCAGTGAAGTATGCCCGCACCCTGCCGGATGTTGTGGATATCAAAGCCGATCCTCTTGGCCTGGTCCTGACCATTCAGTTCAGGAGCGGCTGGCGCACGATGGTCACCCCCCTGGATGACGGGAAGCGTGGCGCCGACACGCCTGGGCTGCCGGCGAATCCCCCCCGGTGAGAGCCACACAAGCGAATTCGGATGACCTCCTGCTGCCAGGTAACCACAACCCTGCCGGACCAGGCATCCGCCGACCGCTTGGCAGCCGTCCTGGTCAACGAGCGACTCGCGGCCTGCGCTCAGGTGCTGGGCCAGGTCTCGAGTACGTATCGCTGGCAAACTTCCATCGAACGGTCTACCGAATGGTACTGCCATCTGAAGACGACGGTGGCCAGGTTGCCCGCGCTCAAGATTCGAATCCGCGAACTGCACCCGTATGAGGTACCAGAGGTGATCGCCCTGCCGATCATCGAAGCAGACTCGGATTATCTACGGTGGATAGAGGAGGCGGTGAGTTAGCGCTGGAACAGGCGACGCATTCGTAGCGCGAAGGCATCAGGCGCCCTGCAGGCATGTCGCTGTCGGGCGAGCAACTTCAGAAACGCACGGGAACAGCAGTAGGAGCGCCGGCACCAGGGACAGTCGTGCACGTGCTCACCGACCGACATGGTTTCTTTCGGGTTCAGTTCTTTATCCAGATATTCCCAGAGGCGATTCGAGACATCTACACATTCCATTCTTTATCCTCGTGCATGCGTTCCGGACCTGGACGCTGCAATCCAGAACAGCGCACCAGCCTCGCAGGTTCCTGCGGCGGTCGAGCCGAAGGGAGTCCCCAGAATGAAACGTGGAAGGCTCTGGACCCTGATTGTCCTGCTGGCGTTCGCTACTTTCCTGCTCTGGTCCACCCTCACGTCCCAACGGGTCGAATGTACCGTGACAGTTCACTACGGTGGATCTGAAGGGAACGGCACCGCCTCCGCTGCTTCGCGGTCGGATGCTTTGCGCGAGGCTCAGACCGCGGCGTGTGGTCCCCTCACTGGGAGCATGAACGACCGTATCGCCTGTAGCGGAAGGCCACCCGCTGCAAGCCGCTGCCGGGATTTATGACCATTTCCCACCTCGCGTTCCCTCACCCGCTGACGTTGCTGGTTGGATGTGTGTTGCTGGCGGCCGCGCTGACCTGGTTTGTGCCGGCGGGAGAGTTCCAGCGGCGGGAAGATCCTGCCACTGGTCGCAGTGTGGCCGTCGCCGGAACTTACACCCGCACGGAGTCACGACCGGTCGGCGCATTCCAGGCGGTAGTCGCCATTCCGAAGGGCATTGTCGACGCGGCCTCGGTGATCGGGCTGGTCTTTCTGATCGGCGGAGCCTTCGCGGTAGTCGAGCGGACCGGCACCCTGGGCCGACTGGCGAACGGCCTGGCGCACTGGCTTCGGGGCCGGGGTATCCTGGTCATCCCAGTGGCCAGCCTGGCATTCAGCCTCGGTGGGATCATGATGCAGATGCAGGAGGAGTTGATCGCATTCATACCCGTCCTGCTACTCCTCACCCGGCAATTGGGCTTCGATCCGGTGACCGCAGTGGCCATGAGCCTGGGACCTGCCGCCGTCGGCGCTGCGTTCAGCCCGGTTAACCCATTTCAGGTCATCATCGCCCAAAAAGTAGCAGAGCTGCCTCCCGCCTCCGGCTTCGGCTTCCGTGTGGCCTTCTTGCTGCCCGCATTGGCCCTGTGGATCGCCGGGACGATGTACTATGCCTCTCGGACTCGCCGTCCACCGGCTGGCGCAGCCGAAGAGCTGGAGTCCACGATTTCCTGGAGGGATCTCCTGATCCTTCTCGCCATTCTGGCCGCGTTCGCCATCTACATCTACGGCGCGCAGCGGCTCGGCTGGGAGTTCAACGAATTGGCCGCCGTCTTTTTTATCGTGGGAGTTCTGGCGGGAGCGATCGGCAGACTGGGCACGAGTGGCACTGCCGACGCATTTGTGGACGGATTCAGAGCCATGGCATTTGCCTCGCTTGTAATCGGGTTTGCCAGGGCAATCTACGTGGTGCTCAGCGAAGGGCGAATTATCGATACCCTGGTCAGAGGCTTGTCTGCTCCGCTGGCGGATCTGCCTACCACCTTGTCCGCGTTTGGAATGTTAGCGGCTCAGACCGCAATCCACGTTCCCGTACCAAGTACGAGTGGGCAGGCCGTGCTTACGCTGCCACTGCTGGTGCCACTCTCCGATCTAATCGGGCTCTCTCGACAGGTAACGGTTCTTGCCTACCAGTATGGCGCTGGCCTGTGCGATCTGATCACGCCGACCAACGGAGCCCTTATGGCCGTGCTGGCTGCCGCCGGCGTGCGGTATGACCAGTGGCTCAAGCTGGCGGGCCCCCTCTACCTGCTTCTCATCGGCCTGTCGGTGCTGGCGCTCACGGTGGCAGTGACGCTGGGACTCAGCTGACTCCCGCCAGCCCCTCGAGCACCTTCATGTCAGCCACCCCAACGTGGCGGCCTCGTTCCTGACCCTGCTGGAAGGCGATGAGTGTCGGGATGCCCCTGATACCGTACTTGGAGGCGGTCACCGGGTTGGCATCCGTATCGAGCTTCAGGACCAGGGCTTCACCGGCTCGCTGCCGAGCGAACTCATCCAGTGTTGGAGCCATGACCCGGCAGGGGCCGCACCAATCGGCGTAGAAGTCTACGAGGACAGGAACACTGGATCCGGATATGGTTCGGTCGAAGTCTCGATCCGTCACCTTTTGGGGTCGATCCAGCCGGAGCGGCTTCCCGCATTTGGCGCACTTGGGGCCGGCGGAAAGCCGGGCGAGATCCACCCGGTTTGAAACCGAACAGAAGGGGCACTGCACGATGACCGGCCTGGTCGGCTGGGTTGCGCTTGCTGTCATGGTCCCACCTGTGGGTTAGGCGCCTGGTACTGGCCTCCCGTACTTCCTCGCAGAAGGCCAACCCAAATGTAAGTCGCCGCAGCAGGCGGTGGCCGTCGCCGCTGCCCTCCAGTGATCACCTTCACAGACAGGAACCTTGTGCGTGGCATTAGTGTTGCTTACGCACGGATGGGGGTCTCCCATCGAGAAGGCGGGGGGAATGAGCGAGCTGACGATTCGGGACATGGAGCAGGATGAGGACTTCGCGGCCTGGTTCTCGGAACTCCTGGAACAGGAAGAGGATCCCGCCGGCTGGTCCAGTGCGCTCGACGAGCGCTATCTCATTCTCAGCAATGAGATCGGCGACTGGATCGGGGGTCTGAGGTTCTGGCTTCGAGGTGGCGTAGCTCACCTGGTTGATGTCGTCGTGCTTCCGCGGGAACGGCACCGCGGGCATGCCCACCGCCTTCTCTCCGCCTTCGAGCAGCGTGCAGTCGAGTCAGGTGCCCATCTGGCTGAGTTCTGGACCGATGATCCCCGGTCCGAGGGACTTCTGGCCGCCTTGGGCTGGCGGCGGATCTATACTCGCACTGGGTACATCGGCCAGCGCACCTGGTTGCTCATGGAAAAAACACTCACCCCGAGCAGCTCCTGACGCGGCACACCTGAGTAGCACAGGCCCGACCGGCACCACTATTTTAGGTTGCTGGACTTTACCCCACGTTTGAAGTCTTCTTGCTGTCCGAAGGTATCCCATGGGCATCGCCACCGACCCCGCGCGTGAACTGTACTCGAAGATCGAGGTACTCCAAGACCTGGAAGAGAGAGTCCGGGAGTTGATGGAGATCCACGAGCGCAAACGGGAGCTGTGGTTTCCTTCCGATCTTGTGGGTCCCGCCGCCGACGAATGTCCGGACACCCACCGTGCCAAGCTGCGGGCCCAGGCAGCAGGTATTCCCGACCCGGCGCGCGCCGCGCTCGCCTTGAACCTCCTCACCGAGGAGGGGCTTCCTCACTTTCACCGGCTGCTCGCCGTCTATCTGGGTGACGACAGCTTCTGGCGGAGCTGGAACAATCTCTGGACCGCCGAAGAAGATCGACATGGCCAGGTGCTGCATGACTACGCTCGCGATACCCAGTTGCTGAATCAACGGCGATTGGAGGAGATGCAGTTCGAGTATCTGCGGGCCGGATTCCATCCGGAGTGGGATCGTGATCCCTATCGGGTGTTTGCCTACACCACCGTACAGGAGCGGGCTACTCAGTTCTCCCACAGCGAGACCGGCAGGATCGTCGCCGAGTACGAGCCGGGCCTGGCTTCGATTCTCAGCCAGGTGGCCAAAGAGGAAGCGCGGCACTACACCTTCTACCGCACCGTCTTCGAGGAGATCCTCAAACGCGATCCCGACCAGGCCCTCCACTCCGCATCGTTCATCCTTCCGGCCATTGATATGCCAGGTGTTACCATGCCGGGGTTCAAGGAGCTGGCCGACGTCATCCGGCGGGCAGGGATCTACGGCCCCCGGGATTACCTGCGCATTGTCCAGGAGCAGATCCGCTACTGGAAGATCGAGAGCCTGGATGGCCTGAATGAATTGGGGCGGAAGGCCCAGGAGAAGATCATGGGCATACCTGCCCGCCTCAAGCGCATTGCCGAATACATGGAGACCAGGAGCAAGAGCAAAACGTTCAGCTTCGAAGTCGTGTTCAACCGCGAATTCGCCATGGAATGACAGGCAGGACGGCCTGGCATTTCACGCTGGCGTCGGCGTTCTTCCTCCTCGGCTGCACCGAAACCGGCGGTTCTAATGCCCAGCCGCCTGTCAGCCAACTCACACCCGAACAACGCGATGCCCAGGCGCTCGGCCGCGAGATATTCGAGCTGGTCGACCGGGCACTCGACTATCGCGGATCTCACCGAGGTCGGCCGCCGACCACACTCCGGCAGATGGGTGTGGATAGCTTGACCCCCAGCACCGTACGCAGCATCACGAACTTTCAGCGGGAGCCGGTAGTCACTGTCAGGTTCCGGCAAACGACTGGCCGGGAGCTCATCTCCTGCCGGGGCACCAGTCAGATTGTCGAAGAGGCTTCTGTCGATGGGCGGTACATGCTGATGTGCACTGCCAAATCAGGAGCCCAGCGCCCGGTGGAGGTAGTGACGGCCGGGGAGTACTGACGCCGGAAATATGTTCTTCGACATCCTCCATAACGCGGTTCGCACGCTCGTGGTCGCCGCCCTCCTATATGCCGCGCTCGTGGCTGCGACCCACTGGGCGGTTCGCAACCGCCGGATCAACCCCTTCGGAGCATGGCCCCGGTTCGTCCGCCGGGTCAGCGACCCCGTCATTCTCCGGCTCGAAAGACGGATTCTGAGCGCCGGAGGCAATCCCCAGAACGCGCCCTTCTGGCTTCTGGGAATAGTGATCGCGGGCGGACTCGTGTTACTGACCCTGACCCTCTGGTTCATCGGAACCGCGGCGGGCATTTCCGTAGCGTTGAACAGCGGTCCCAGGGTGTGGGCCCGCATGCTGGTGAACGCCCTCTTCACCATACTCATGGCGGCCCTGCTCGTCCGGGTCATTGCCTCCTGGCTAGGCATTGGGCCCTACCGGCGCTGGATGCGCCCCATCATGGCGCTCACCAACTGGATTATTGACCCAATCCGGCGAATTCTGCCGCCGGTGGGTATGTTCGATTTCAGCCCAATGGTGGCGTGGCTGGTCCTCTACGTCGTGCGAGGTTTTGTACTAGGCATGATCTGAGTGAAGCTGCGAACACGTTTGTTCGTGCGGAGCCTTGCCCCGGCTGTGACGCCAGCTTAACTTGAAAGTGTCTAACAACTGATCCCGTGGCGATTTGCGCTGATTGCGGCCACGTAAAACAAACTGCTAAAACGCTCCCCCTGAGGCGTTTTGGCCTCAGGTTTTTTTCTTCCCGGAGATCATAGTGACCGCCATAGCCCAGTCTGAAGCCCCGGCCGGGGTCCGTACCCGGGAAGCTCGTTTGAGTGAGCTCCCAGCGCTACTGGCCAAGCGGGTCCTGGTGCTCGACGGGGCGATGGGCACCATGATCCAGAGCTACCGGCTGGACGAGCGTGACTACCGCGGCCGGCGTTTCGCTGACTGGCCTCGGGAGCTCAAGGGCAACAACGATCTCCTCTCGCTGACCCAACCATCGATTATACGCGCCATCCACCGGGCTTATCTCGAGGCGGGCGCAGACATCCTGGAGACCAACTCCTTCAACTCCACCGCGATTTCGATGGCCGACTACGGCATGGAGGAGTTGGTTTACGAGCTCAACCACACGTCCGCAATGCTGGCCCGCCAGGCGGCAGACGAGTTCGAGCGGCGGCTCCCTGACAGCATCAAGTACGTGGCGGGAGTCCTTGGTCCGACCAACCGTACGGCCTCACTGTCACCCGATGTCAACGACCCAGGCTTCAGAAACGTGGGGTTTGACGAGCTGGTGTCTACCTATACCGAGGCGGTTCGAGGTCTCCTCGATGGTGGGGCTGACCTGCTGCTCGTGGAAACCATCTTCGATACGCTGAACGCAAAGGCAGCGCTCTTTGCGATCGATGCGTACTTCGAGGCATCCGGACTCCGCGTTCCTGTCATGATCTCAGGAACTATTACCGACGCGAGTGGTCGCACACTTTCCGGCCAGACCACGGAGGCGTTCTGGAACTCGGTCGCCCACGCGCGGCCGCTCAGTGTCGGTCTCAACTGCGCGCTTGGAGCACGGGCGCTGAGGCAGTACGTGCAGGAGCTATCCCGGGTAGCTCCCTGCTTCGTGAGCACCCACCCTAACGCCGGTCTTCCGAACGAGTTCGGCGGATATGACGAAAGCCCTGAGTACATGGCGGACGTGCTCCGCGAATTCGCCGAGAGCGGCCTGGTGAACCTGGTAGGTGGCTGCTGCGGTACCACGCCGGCCCACATCCGCGCGATTGCGGCGGCAGTTGCGGATCTTCCGCCCCGCCGCCCCGCTGCGCCACCACCCCGACTCCGACTCAGCGGCCTCGAGCCGCTCACGGTGGGCCCGGAGAGCCTCTTCGTCAACGTCGGTGAGCGGACCAATGTGACGGGATCGCGCAAGTTTGCCCGGCTGATCCTCGCCGGCGAGTACGATGCGGCGCTGGAGATCGCCCGTCAGCAGGTTGAAAACGGCGCCCAGATGATCGACGTCAACATGGATGAGGCCATGCTGGACTCCGAGCTGGCCATGAGCACCTTCCTGCGTCTGCTTGCGGCGGAGCCGGATATCAGCCGGGTGCCTGTCGTCATCGACTCCTCGAAGTGGTCGGTTATCGAGGCGGGGCTCAAGTGTGTGCAGGGGAAGGGCGTGGTCAACTCCATCAGCCTCAAGGAGGGGGAGGACAGCTTCATACGGCAGGCAAAACTGGTGCGGCGGTACGGGGCCGCGGTCATTGTGATGGCTTTCGATGAGCAGGGTCAGGCCGACACCGCCGACCGGAAGGTGGAGATCTGCCAGCGCGCATATCGCCTGCTCACCGAGCGGGTAGGCTTCGCCCCCGAAGACATCATCTTCGACCCCAACATCTTCGCGATCGCCACCGGGATCGAAGAGCACAGCAACTATGCGGTCGAGTTCATCGAAGCCACCCGCCGGATCAAGAGCATGCTGCCCCACGTGCGGGTGAGTGGAGGCGTGAGCAATGTTTCCTTTGCGTTCCGCGGCAACGACCCGGTTCGAGAAGCCATCCACGCAGTCTTTCTGTACCACGCCATCAGGGCGGGAATGGACATGGGCATCGTGAATGCGGGCCAGCTCCCCATTTACGCTGATATACCCCCAGACCTGCTCGAGCGGGTGGAGGATGTGGTCCTCAACCGGCGCCCGGATGCTACCGACCGCCTCCTGGAGATCGCGGACACCTTCAAGGGTAGGGCTACCAGCCAGGTGGCAGACCTCAGCTGGAGGAATGCACCGGTAACCGAGCGGCTCACCCATGCACTCGTCGAAGGCATCACCGACTACATCATCGAGGACACGGAAGAGGCGCGGCGCCAGGCGGAGCGGCCCATTGAGGTGATCGAGGGACCGCTGATGGAGGGAATGAATGTCGTGGGCGATCTGTTCGGGGCCGGCAAGATGTTTTTGCCGCAGGTCGTGAAGAGCGCCCGGGTAATGAAGCGTGCAGTGGCCCATCTCGTCCCCTATATCGAGGCGGAGAAGCTTGCGCTGAGCGCAGCCGAGGCGGCCAGTGGCGGCGCTGACGGACCGGCTGGAGGGCAGCGAACCAACGGCAAAGTCCT
>DATADG010000120.1:0-7560 GCA_036258655.1 Gemmatimonadales bacterium
CACGGAGGCGGTCCGGGAGCTTCGCCGGGCGGATCTCATCATCGTCCTCGACATCTCGGACCTCACCCGTCTCGGCATGCTGATCGAAACGGTGCGAGACCGCGGCGTTCCCGTCGCCTGCATTGACCACCATGTGAGCGCAGGAGTGCTGCCACCCGGACCACGGTACCTCGACCCTGATGCCGCGGCGACGGGTGAGCTGATTTTCGAGCTGGCCAAGGCGAATGGATGGGAAGTGACTCAGGCAGTGGCCCGAGCACTGTACGTTGCCATCCTCACGGATACCGGAGGTTTTCGGTTCAGCAATACCCGCCCCCGCACCCTGCGAGTGGCCGCGGACCTTCTAGAGATTGGTGTGGACCCGGAACAGATCTATCTCGAGGTATACGCCCGTGCCCCCGAGGGGAGGCCTCGCCTGTTCGCTGAAGCACTGCAGACTCTGGTCGTCGAGCCGGAGTATGGGCTGGCGTGGGTGACGGTGCCACCGGGCTCGATCGAGCGACATGGCGTGTCATCCGACGACCTCGACGGCGTAGTCGAGTTCCCGCGATCCATCGAAGGTGTCCGCATGGCGCTGCTGTTCAGGGAGATTGCTCAGGGCCGTGTCAAGGTATCCCTTCGGTCGGTCGGCGATGTAGACGTGGCCGCGTTCGCGAAGGCATATGGAGGTGGGGGGCACACTAAGGCTGCTGGACTGTCCCTCACGGGCTCGCTCGCGGAGGTACAGGCGACGGTGCTTCGTGCCGCGCGCGCGTACTTGGGCTCCAATGGACTCGGGAGTGAGTCGAGCTAGTTAGTTCCATATCTCTTGCGAGGATCTCTCCTGGACGAAGCAATCACCGCATTGGGTGCGATGGGGCGGTGTATATTTCGATTGGCCTGTTTTAGACCGAAGAAGAGCATGGACACGATAGATCGCATAGAGAAGACTCTAGATACGCTGCGGCCCTACATAGCCTCCCACCGAGGACACGTCGAGGTCGTGGATTTCGACGAGCACGATGGCGTCCTCCTCCTCCGTCTTGGCGGCACCTGCCACGGGTGCTCGGCTTCGACGGTCACCCTCAAGCACGGTATCGAGAGCCGCCTCCGTGAAATGGTTCCCGAGGTGAAGCACGTGGAGGCGGTGTAGCTCTTGGCCGAGTCCCTCCAGGCACGAGTCACAGCTGCCCTTGCAGGTATTCAGAATCCCCGGCTGGAAAACGATCTTCTTTCCGCAGGCATGATCCGGGACCTGAACGTGACGGACGATGGTCGGGTGTCCTTCACGTTTCTGCTCGCACCGGAGGATCCGGCGAACCTCGTGCGGATGGCCCGCTCTACCGTTGCCGCCATCGAAGGCGTTCGGAAGGACGAGATCAAGATTAGCGTCAAGAATCCCGCCGGACCTGCACGCACAACCCATGGGCCACCGGCGCCCGAAGGAGCAGAGCGTGTGCCTCCAGCTCCGCAACCCGTCGATCAGCCGAACTTGGGGAAAATCATCGCGATCTCGTCGGGGAAGGGCGGGGTGGGGAAGTCGACAGTGGCCGCAAACCTGGCTGTCGCGCTGGCACAAAGCGGGTTGCAGGTGGGGGTGATGGACGCGGACATCTATGGTCCAAATATCCCGCGCATGTTTGGCATCTTCGACCGGCCCCCCGTGCTGGGGGGGAAGATTCAGCCCCTCCAGGCATACGGCGTCAAGCTGATGTCACTCGGGTTCCTGGTAGAGCGGGATGCGCCTGCTATCTGGCGGGGGCCGATCATCATGAAAATCGTGAACCAGTTCCTCCGTGATGTGGATTGGGGGCGGCTGGATTACTTCATTGTGGACCTACCCCCGGGCACCGGCGACGCGCAGCTCTCACTGGTTCAGGCAACCCATGTGTCGGGCGCTGTCATCGTGACAACGCCTCAGGAGGTGGCGGTGGGCGACGCCCTCCGGGGGGCAAAGATGTTCGAACGCGTGGGTGTGCCGGTGCTCGGAGTAGTGGAGAACATGAGCGGCTTCACTGATCCGGAAACCGGACGGCGCTTCGAGCTGTTCTCCTCCGGCGGCGGGCAGCGCCTGGCCGAGGAGATCGCCGCTCCCCTGCTCGGCAGCATACCTCTCCAACCGCAGCTTGCTGTCCTGGCAGACCAGGGTCAACCCATCCTCATCGCCCAGCCCGATAGTCCCGCTGCGGTCAGCCTCCGCTCCGTCGCCGAAGCTCTGCAGCAGAAGACGGCCGGCCGCAGCATGGCGCTGCCGATATTGCGCGGGTGAGTGGCGTTCGCGCCGCGCTATTGGGTGTGGGCTATTCGATCCGCCGCTGACCAATGTAGCTCTTCACGAGCAGTGGAGAGAATCAACGGCGGGAGTAGGCCATAGCCCATAGCCTCTCTTTCGATGACAGCCATCACCCTCCTCACCGACTTCGGAATCACCGACTCCTATGTCGCGGAAGTGAAGGGTGTTCTGCTGACGAGAGCTCCTGCCTCGACACTGATAGACATAAGCCACGGAGTTCCCCCGGGGGACGTGAGGTCGGCAGCCTACATTCTGGGGCGCACCTGGTACCGCTTTCCCGAAGGAACGGTGCACCTCGTGGTCATCGATCCCGGCGTCGGGGGGAATCGTGCCGCGCTCGCCTTCCAGGCCCGGCATCACTTCTTTGTCGGTCCCGATAACGGCGTGTTCACGCCAGTTCTGCATGATACAGCAGTCGAGATCATCGCCCTTCCGACGCCGCCCTCCGCAGCCCCGACCTTTCACGGCCGTGACCTGTTTGCCCCGGCAGCAGCAGATCTGGCCCGCGGTGTAAGCCTGACGACTTTGGGAACATTCTTTCCCAGCATACCCCAGCGGCTTGCCGTCAAGGCGCCTCATGTGGAAGGCAGGGCAGTGGTGGGAGAGGTAGTCTACGTTGATCGCTTCGGTACGCTCATCACCAATCTCACGACTGAGCTCGTCCCGATGTCGGCGAAGCTTGAAGTAGAAGACCTGGATCTCGGCGGACTCAAGCGCACGTTCAGCGACGTCGCGACCGGCGGGCTGCTCGCCTTCGTTGGCTCCGGCGGTGCCATCGAGATCGCCGTTCGTGACGGCTCGGCTGCGAGCCGGCTCGGAATTGGGATAGGGGCGAGGGTCCGGGCCACCGTCGAGTAGCCGAGCCGCTAACCGCCTCTGGTGGAGGGAGTAGCCGGCGGCGTGCGCCAGTGTCGTAGTCGGCTGCCGATGACCCGGAGATAGCGGAACAGCTTCCAAATCACGAGCACGGCCAGGATCACCAGCACTAGAACAATGACGGCGGTGAGCACCGGATGCTCTGCCGCCATCCAGGCCAGGAAGACAGCCAGACCGTCCTCGGCGAGACTCAGCACCCAGTTGCTGACCGGCTCGGGGCTGGTGTTGGCGGCGGCGCGAGTGGTGGCCTTGGCGCCGTGTGAGGTCAGCGCCACGCCGCCCGCCAGAAGCGCCGCGCCCACCTTCCATTCTTCGGGTACCTCTCCAAAGGCGCTGTACGCGATGAGTGCTGCCGCAGGCGGCCGGATAAAGGTGTGCACGGCGTCCCACGCGCTGTCGACGTACGGAATCTTGTCGGCGATAAACTCGATGAGAAACAGGATGATCGCGATACCCATTACAAATGGGTTGGCGAGCACCTGAAGTGTGTCGGGCAGCTGGATCAGGCCAAACCGCTGGAATAATCCGGCCGCGGCGACCGTGGCGTAGATGTTCAGGCCGGATGCGAAGGACGTGCCGAGCGCAAATCCCAGGGTCTCGATCGGTGACATTCCACCAATCTACAGGGAAGTAAGGCAAACGTGAGCGGGGCTTACGCTTTTAGTTGTCCACCCACTCCAGGTTTACACCCCCCACTGCGGTCCGTAGATCCAACACGAGATGGCGAGTACGGCGCTGATAATCGAGTGATTCGAACACATCTCCGCGGCGCACGAGACCGGCGGGCTCGAAGCTGGACAGAACCTTGTCCATTCGGACCCGGACGCCGATTGACCGTGGAAGCCGTAGGGTCAACTCACCCACAGCCATTTTCACCTGCGCCCGCGAGTCGGAGCTCCATTTACCGGTGAAATCGAGGAGCACCTTTCCCATGCCACCCTCGAATTGAATGGCTTCGCACCTGCTGTTCCCGAGGCCCACAATGGAAACCTCGGCGGCGCCCGCGCTGATGTCCGCGATTCGACAGCGCACTGGGTTCGGCTGAGAGAAGCGAAGGACGGTTCGGCTGGCGCCGGACTTCAGCGAGAGAGCAGTGATCCTGAGTCCTCCGACGTCTACATCGGCATCTACTGCTCCAAGCGTCATCGCCAGTGCAAGGTCGACAGCCGGCGAGAAGGTGATCGCCGCTACCTGTCGCAACTGGCTTCGGGAGACGACGCGGACCCCTCCCTCCCCCTCAGGCGTGACGCCCAAAGTGACCGTGCGGCTCTCGGCATCGTAATCACTGACCGGCTGATAGCGGGCGTCGTCGTATGAAAGGTCCATGCCGTATAGCTGTGCGGCTGGACCTGCCGCCACTCGAAGAAGGCCCGCGGCGTATTCCAGGCGTGCGGACAGGCGGGTTTCTCCATGCATTTGCCGGAAGGTGGCGAACGGTCGCATGTCCTGAGCTTGTACCCGACCGACCCAGCCCGTGAGAACCAGTCCTATGATCCAGCCGCGCACCTTAGAGGCCTCGTGGTGGGGTTCGGGTTCCTGCCCTCCGTGCAGCCGGGACACCGAACTGCGGCGTCGCCCAGAGGTACTCGTCTGTGAGCGCCTCCGGAGGCAGAATGCGACCGGCAAAGTTCTCGCGAACACCTGCGCGACTCAATAATGCGGCTCCAAACCCGGCGGTGCCGAGCAGCCAGGTCACGAAGAAAGCGGCGCCCCAGATGATGCTTCCTGCTACAGGAACCCATCCGAAGAGCGCCCACGTGATCCAGAGAGTGGCCAGGGCCAGAAGCCCGACCAGGAGGTATCGGTAACTGTTGGGCGAGCCGATTACAGCCCCGAGAGCCATGCGACGCCGAGTGTATGTCTCGCCCATTGCATGAGCGACTGCAAGAAAACCACCGACGACTCCGATCACCACCAGCAAGGCGAACACAGCCACGGCAAAGGGAAGGAGGAGAATGCCGGCCACGCTGAGGATCAATCCGACGACCAGCATGCCGAAGGTGGGCAGCAGCAGGATCTGCCCGAGGAGGCCGGTGATGAAGGCACGACCAAACGAGTGTGAGATGGTATCGGAGACGATCTCGAGATTCGGACGTCCGAATATCACCAATCCGAATCCCAGAACCGTCAGCGTCAGGAACACACCGAGCACGCCGGCACCCCGACGGAGTACGCTCTGCAGAGGCGTCAACTCCTCATCGGTGCGAGTGGCCGGGGTCAGCACGGTCGTGGAACGAAGTGTGCGCACCACGCCACCAATCTCACCACCCTGGTCCCGGACCTCTCCGCCGAGCGTCAGCACGTCGCCCGACACCACACCTCCGGGATGAATCAGAATGTCACCCCCGACCGTCACCAGGTTGCCACGCAGATGACCCTGGATGTCGGCGTTGCCCTCGAGCACCAGCAGGTGACCGGAAAAGGCCTGGGCCGAATCGAGTCTGTAGTCTCCTCGGTGCGCAGTACCTCCGGGGACGGTGAGCCGAAGCTCTCCATCCGATCGATTCAATGCAGAGCGAAGTCGTGATTCGAGGACGGTAGGCCGGCTGAGATCGTTGAGATCAACGGAATCACCACCGGAAGCAATGAACTGCGGTCGCGGCGATGTGCGATTCTGACGATTCGCCGGATATCCCAGAACTATGCGAACGCGGCTGACAAGATCCACCGCGCCGGAGTGGAGTCGGTCAATTGGACTGGAGGCGTCGACTCGCCCGGGACAGAGTACGATCAGGAGGGCGAGGACGCCCAATGACCCCTTAGACGTTGGCATGGGCCACCCGCTGGGTCGGAAGAGCCAGGAGGCGACGCAGAGCCAGGAGCCCGCCCAGGTAGACGAACGATGCGGCCGCTGAAATCACTGCCAGCCGAACCGGATTTTCCACCAGTGACTTGAGGCCGGTATACCAGGGCTGCTCGATGAGGTTCGAAGCGAGCCCCTGCAACCCGAGCCATAGCGCCTGGCCGGTTTGAGCGAAGAGCCAGGTGCCGATCGAGGCCAAGGTGTCCTGGTTCTCCAGAGACCAGATGATACTCCCAGCCATCGACCCGACCAGGACCAGGGCAAAGGTTGCCGCAATCGCGAGCGATCGGGGACTGGAGAGGAGCCGGCGTCGGGTAGCCTGGAAGGAACGGATCGCGAAAGGATCGGGAATGAAGACCGAGGCCATGACCCGATCCGCGAACCCTTCCTTGGGCCCGATGAGCGGCAGGGAAGCGATCTGCTCGGCAAGCTCTCGGTCCGCCCGGAGCTGTTCGCGACAGAGGTCACAATTCAGCAGGTGCTGGCTGCACTCGGCGCTGGTGATTCCGCTGAGGCAGGCGTCGAACTCGTCGGGAGAGAGATGCTGTCCGGAAGGCCGGGTCATAAGTGGACCCTCCTACGTTGAGGGTGAGGCGAAGGTTTCATTCTTTGAGGTGCGCGAGCGAGTGCCGAAGCTCGTGTCGCGCTCGGTGGATGTAGGTCTTAACGGTGCCCAACGGCAGATTGAGGATCTCGGCGATCTCCTCGTAGGGCCGGCCCTCTACATGTCGCAGGAGGATGCAAGCGCGGTACTCGGGGCGAAGCGATCCGATGGCGGCTTCGATGGCGCTCCCGAGCTCCTTTGCTTCGACCGTCTCGAGCGGGGTCTCCTGCCGAGCTCCGATCTGGAGTGCGGTGGCCTGCATGGCTTCCGGAGTCTCGGCATGGGGAGACCCGTCGAGGGAGAGAGTATCCAGCTCCCGTCGACGCAAGTGATCGATCGCGGCGTTGTTCGCGATCTTGAAGATCCAGGAAGAAAACTTGAACTCAGGACGGTACGACTCGATCGCGTTCAGAGCCTTGACGAAGGTCTCCTGGGCCAGATCCTCGGCCAGCTCTCGATCACGCACCATTCGGAACACCAGAGCAAACACCGGCCGCTCGTAGCGGCGGATCAATTCCCGGTACGCTGCTTCGTGTCCGGCACGAGCCCGCAAGACCACGTCCTGGTCGCTGAGACGTGCCCAATCCGTCCGGGCGCTAGGCATCGTGCGATCGGCTTGCCAAGAGGCTTTCAGAAAGACTACATTGAGCGCCTATGTTAGCCTCGGATCGTCAGTTACCAATCTCAGGCGGTCCGGAAAAGCGGGCCTATGTCCGGGCCACATTCACCGCAATTGCTCCCACCTACGACCGGCTCAATCGCATCATCAGCTTCCGGCTGGATCAAGGCTGGAGGCGACGTGCCCTGGCCAGTCTGGATTGGGAACGAGTCCCCGAAGGAATTTATCTCGACCTCTGCGCCGGGACCCTGGACTTCGGGGCTACCCTGGCCTTGCAGCCTGGTTTCAGGGGCAGAGTCGTTGGAGCCGACTTTGTAAGGCGCATGTTAGTACTCGGTCGGGACAAAGCCCCGCGCCTCAGTCCGATCAACGCGGATGCTCTGGAG
>DATADG010000121.1:0-4187 GCA_036258655.1 Gemmatimonadales bacterium
CTTACCGGTCGCCGCTGCGACACGGAGTCTCAGCCCGTTCCTGTAAGCGCGTGCCCAAAGATAGAGCTCGGCTACAATCACGCAAGTGCCTATGTTTCTTCGGGTTACGAGCTTAGGCGTGGAGTGGATGTGGATACCTAAGCCTCACGTACCTCGGCGCTACCGCGATCCATCCACACAATGTGGAGATGTGAATCCACAGCTTCAGCCGGCGGCGTTGGATTCCATCCCGGGGGGGAGCAGCCGGATGCCTATGGTTCCGAGGAAAGCTCGCAGATGCTGCTCATAGGTCCGAATCGCCGCTTGAACCCGGGCGGCCCGGCTGTTCGCATAGCCTCGAACGCTGTCGCCCTGAGTGGGCCGGCTCATGGCTGTGAATTGGGTCTCACAGCGCCCGAGTGCGGTGTGAAGACTATCGAGGGCGATGACGACCGCTTTGCGACGCTCGAGTTTTTGAGGGTCCGATAGCGTGAAATCCAGCAATGCCTGCTTTGTCGCAGGTAAGGTGCGGCTCGATCGAGCACAGGCTTCCTTCATGAGGCGTGCCCTGGACAGCAGTGACGCTTCCGATGCGGTGCGATAGTCACGCTGTAACCGGGCTGCCGCGCCATCGACCGTGTGCAGTGAGTCTCGCAGGATCGCCAGATCGTCGCGGAGAGCAGCTCGAGCAGAGTCCAGCGGTGGCGGCTGGCCGATCACAGTCTGCGCCGCCGCGGGAAGAATTCCAAGTAGCCCATTCAGCACGATTGCCCAGGTGATCTGCCTCATGATTCCATGCCAACTTCGATGTAGCGGTAGGTCGGCTCGCCCTCCGGTGAGGAGAACAGACAGCCTGCAGCTCCTGCCGCGAACCACCCGGCAACCAGGGGGCGCGGAAGATCGAGCTCGCGAATAATCGGGCCAAGCCAGCGGCGGAGATGGCGAACTTCCGGTGCGCGTCGCCCGAGCAGTGCCAGGAGGGCGCCGGCGCCGGCTGTCGCTCGGAGGAAATGCGCCAACCCATGCGCACGCTGAGTGAACTCGACCGCTTTCACGCCGGGCTCGTCGAACAGGATGGCTCCCTCGAAGACGTCCATGGGTGGGGCATCCAGGCGCGGTCCGAGGTAGACATACCTGCGTCCATCCTGAACCTTACGCTCGATCACAGCCGCCGCCGTTTCGCTTGTCAGCCGAGCGGCATGAAGCAGGTCGTCGTCCTGCAGGATCCCAACCGCACCGGTCCACTCCAATGCTGCGAGTGCCGTCTCCACCGGGCACCCTAGCGCATCGTCGAAGGCAAGCAGGCGGGGAGCCTCGCCCGCCCGAAGCACGAAGTGGGAGAGTCCTTCCGCCCGGTCATTAAATGTTCGAACAACGAGCGTTTGGGGGGTAGCCATTGAAGAAATGTACCCGGAACGTGGGAATGGCGGAACATTGGAAGCAGCGAATGGGACGTGGGATTCCGGGACAATCTGCTCGCTGCCTTCCCGCACACGGCGGAACAGCTAAGTTGGTGGCATGCGCGTGGAGTGGACGTCGTTCAGCTCGCCGATTGGCGCGTTGACGCTGGTCGAGTGTGACGCCGGACCTCTGGTCATCGAGTACCCGAGCCGCGCCGCCACCATCAAATGGGCCGTCAGGCTCCGAGCGACCGTGCCAGAGCTGCACATCGAGCAAGGACCGTGTCGAGTCACCTCCGGCTGGCTGAACGAATACTTTGCGGGTGCTCCCCGTCCTCTGCCGTACCCCGAGTATCTCAAGCGCTGGTTCGATCTGTCACCAGCTCAGGTCGCGGTTCTCAGGGCACTCCGAAAGATCCCGATGGGCGAGACCCGCTCGTATGATGATGTCGCTCGCGGCACCGGGCTCCACCCTCGGCAAATCGGTTGGCTGGTTTCCGCCAATCACCTCGCGATCCTGATTCCCTGTCACCGGGTCGTCGGGAAGGATGGCAGCCTGGTTGGATACGGTGGAGGTCTCGCCCGTAAACGTTGGCTCTTGGACCACGAGCTGCGCGCGGCGGGCGTGGTGCTGAGATAGAAGTCGAGACTCGGAGTCAGAGTGCTGCAAGTGCAAAGAAATGCAGCGTTCCGCCTCGACTCCCGACTCTCGACTCCCGGCTCCTCCATTGACAAAACCGTTTCCAAGCATGACCTTATGGCATGCAATGCGCGGTGCCTCCCTTCCAATTCTGAGATAGTGGAGCCGTCGGATGTTTATCCGGGCGGCTTTTTTTTAGGGGCTTTTTTCGAACCCAGCCACACCGGCTGGGGGCTTTCCCCCGGGGCCTTCGGGCTCCCTTTCAAGAGGTTGCAGCAATGGCGAAGGGCACGGTCAAGTGGTTCAATGATGCAAAGGGGTTCGGTTTCATCGCGCAGGACGGTGGCAAGGATGTCTTCGTACACCATACGGCGATCATCGCCGATGGCTTCCGCTCGCTCTCCGAAGGAGACAACGTGGAGTTCGAGGTAGTCGAGGGGCCCAAGGGCCTTCAGGCCTCGAACGTCCGTAAGGTCTAACACCCCCAGCGCCCTTCCCGATCAGTCTCTTGTTTTAACTCACCCCCGCCGGCATCCGGCGGGGGGCTTGTGGCGTCTCCAGTTCCCGCCAAACCGACCGATACTCCTCCTGTCTCGTACGAGGTCTTCACCGGCATGCTGACAGCGGTCCGTGCGACGGTCCTCGCTGGTCTGCTGTTCACACCGCTTGTAGCCCGAGGTGGAGCCGCCCAGTCAGTGGCCGATCGATACGCGCTCGAGTTCCTCGGCTTTCGCGCAGGCGCACGAGTGGACGAGTTGAGCCGTCATATACAGAGCTTTGGCGGCCGGGCGTTACGCTGCCGCCGCGCGAAGGCCGATCATCGAGTTATGGAGTGCCGCGGAACGCTGGAGAATACAGCCAGCGGATCTCCGGTAGACGTCTGGATTTCAGCGATCGACAGCAGCGCCGGAATCATGGCGTTGTCGAGCCGGGTCGACTCGAGCCAGCTCGAGTCTTGGCAAAGGATGCTTCAGGAGCGCTACGGGCGCGTCGGCCTCCGGAGCCAGGGCTCTCAATCGATGTTGCAGTGGGTGCGACGCGGGCGCATGCTCCGTCTCACCTGGAGACTGGAGCAGAAGGAGCGGATTGCCTCGGTGAGTCTGGTCGATGGACACGTGCTCGATGAATGGGGACGCTCGCGAACGCGGACCGCCCCAGCAGCACGGACACCAGCTCCCGCGGCTAATCGCAGAGCCGGATCAGAAAGCTCCCGTCGGAATCCTCGAGCTGGTAATCCCGAACCACTCGGTTTGACGCCTTGAGTCCGCGCAGCAGGGTCCGCACGCGGGTACGTATCGGCGCGCCATGACCGGCTCGGCCACGGCCGGTGATCAGCCGGACGACACCGCCCGGACGCGCCTTCACCTGAGCGCGGAGGAACCGCTCGGCGTTGGCCGCCGCCTCGAGCACGTTCTGGCCGTGCAGGTCGAAGATCGCGTCCGGCGCGCGGTCGGACCAATCAGGCATGGTGGAAAATCTATGCGAAAGCTGATCGCCACAGTTCTCACGCTGCTCGCCTGCCAGACGTCTCGCGAACCGGTGCGCATCGGGCTCGCCGGGCCGTTGAGCGACCCGGTAGGAGTCCCCATGAAGCGGGCGGCCGAGTTGGCGGTCGAGGAAATCAATGCGACGGGCGGGATCCAGGGACGCCCGCTCGAACTGATCATGCGGGACGACTACGCCGACCCCGATTCCGCCGTCTTCGTCGCAGCCGATTTGTATGAAGCTGGTGTCTCCGCAGTTATCGGCCATCTCTTCTCCAGCACCACGATTGCCGCATCTCCCGTGTACAACGGCGGGCCAGCCCCCGTCGCGGCAATCTCGCCCTCGTCCTCATCACCCGAGATATCGGCGGCCGGCGAGTACACCTTTCGGATCTGTCCCAGCGATCTCGCACACGGCGCGGCTCTCGCGCAGTGGATCCACGACACGTTGAAGTTGACGCGTGGTGCCGTGCTCTACCTGAACGATCAATACGGACGCGGCGTGCGGCAAACGTTCGTGCGGGACTTCACCCGGCGGGGCGGTGAGCTGGTCGCCATCGATCCCTATCTGGGTGATCCGCCCGTGGTCGGCCCCTATCTCGATCGCCTGGTGAAGATCGGCCGAGTCCAGTTCCTGGTCATCGCGGGCAATCGCGGTGAAGCGGAGGAGATTCTGCGGCAGGC
>DATADG010000122.1:0-1952 GCA_036258655.1 Gemmatimonadales bacterium
CTTCGTAGAGGTGTGCCGCCAGAACCACCCGGAGCTTCGTGACATCGAGCTACTGGTGGTCGGTGGTCGCCGGGATCAACGCGGCGTGGTCCAATCAGCATCGCATGCGGCTCGGAGGTTTGGCATCCGTGCCGGGATGTCCATCGCTGAAGCGGTTCGTCTCTGTCCTCAGGCCACATTCTTCCAGGGCGCATTCGTCCAATACCGGAACGCCTCACGGGCGGTGCACGCTGTGCTCGAGGAGTTCTCTCCGCTCGTCGTCATGTCTTCTCTGGACGAGGGATACCTCGATTTCAGCGGCACCGAGCGGCATTATCCCATCTCCCTCCTTCCGGTGGCAGAGGAGGTGCGGGTTCGAATCAAGGAGCAGACCGGGCTGGACGCGAGCATTGGCATAGGTCCCAACCGGATGATCGCGAAACTCGCATCGGATTGCGCCAAGCCGAGGGGACTCATGGAAGTGCGAGCAGGCTGGGAGTATGGATTCCTGGCCGGACTTCCCCTCTCGGCGCTGCCTGGCGTGGGACCGAAAACGGCCCGGCGGTGGGCCGAGCTGGGGCTGCTCAGTGTCTATCAAGTACAGGACATGACTGAGGCCGCACTCGAACGGCTCGTCGGTGTCGATGCGCGCTCGCTCAAGCTTCGGGCCCAGGGCCATGGCGGGACTACACTCAGGCCTCACCGACTGCCAAAGTCGGTCAGCCGCGAAACAACGCTCTCGCGCGATCTCAGAGACCCTGAGGAGCTGGAAAGAATTCTCGCCCTGCTCACTGCGCGGGTGGCTGCCCAGCTTCGGGATGAGCAGATCCTGGCAAAGGCGGTGACGCTCAAGCTGCGGCACGACGATTTCCGCACGGTCACTCGCCGCCAAACGCTGGAAACTGCCACCGACCTCGATGCCGAGATCTATCACGCGGCGCGAGACTTGTTCCGCCAAGCGTTTGCGGACGTTCGCCGGCGCGACCGCGGCGTACGCCTGATCGGGGTGGCCACGACGAACCTCGGCACCGCGGCTGAGGAGGACCTGTTCGAAAGCCCGGAACGGGTTCGCCTGCGCCACCTGACCGAGGCGGTGGACAAGGTCCGGGAGAAGTTCGGCTTCGGCGCCGTCACTCCGGGTGTCATCGCCAAACTCAGAGGCAAGCGCCCGAAGAGGTAGCAGGACTTCCTACCGGAAATCCTTCGACTCGAACCGAAGTCCCACGGTGCCGTCCTGGGTGGTCACCTGCGGTCCGAGGTCCTGGAACGTGGCAGTGGCTCCACTAGGTGATTGGGCCCGCACCGTGCTGTTCCGGTATAACCGATAGTAGCCGATGAATACCCGCCGCGCTCCGGGGCGAACTGCACAGCCGCAATCGAGCGCACCTTCCAGCCCCGCGTTCACCGTCACTCGCAGCAGGTCGTCTGTGGCGTTCGTGATGAGCGGAGCAAAGTAGTCGCCGGCTCCCCGCGCGGTCGCCCCCCGCTCCAGCCGTCCGCTCGGCTCCCGAATCACCAGCGATCCCCTGACCTCCTCACCCATTGGTCGATCGTCGGCCGACAGCGGACGCTCCAGCGTCCATTGCACAACAAGGGACGACCTGCCCGGAACGGAGAATGTGTGGGTGGATCCCGGTGGCAGCCGCACGCGTTCACTATCGCCCGCCACCACCGTGATTGCGCCCGCCAGCCCGTTGGTAAACACCAGCTGAGGACGCCGAAGAAGAGCCCACGCCGCGGCGCCCATCCCCAACAGCAGCAGCACACCAAGCAGAACCGGACTGAGTCGAGGGGGACGGCGTCGGGGCCGGACGACTGCTGAATCAGGCCGGATATCGGTCATGGGGTCGACTCCGTCTGGAGAGGTGAGCGCAAAAATGTGCAGCTTATGCAAAGATGTACCTACTTAGGACCCGAAACGTCTTCTCGCCTGCACTCTCGTTATCAGAAATGTGCTTAGAATGCACAAATCT
>DATADG010000123.1:0-4865 GCA_036258655.1 Gemmatimonadales bacterium
CTGGGTGCCACGTGGGACGGAGAGGGGACCAACTTCGCAATCTTTTCCGAACACGCCACACGGGTCGAGCTCTGTCTGTTTTCTCATCCCGACGATGCAGTCGAAGTCACCCGGGTCGAGCTACGGGAGCGAACCGATCAGATCTGGCATGCTTACCTTCCTGACGTTCGACCCGGCCAGTGCTACGGATATCGGGTCCACGGGCCACATGCGCCCGCGGAGGGGCACCGGTTCAACCCGGCGAAACTCCTGATC
This sequence comes from Gemmatimonadales bacterium, assembly GCA_036258655.1. Lineage (GTDB taxonomy): Bacteria > Gemmatimonadota > Gemmatimonadetes > Gemmatimonadales > GWC2-71-9 > CAVVWJ01. The sequence goes on from DATADG010000123.1 coordinate 256, forward strand.
GATCCGTACGCCAAGGCGATCAGTGGGACCATCAAATGGAGCGACGCACTCTCCGGATATCCGGTTCGCAGCTCGAGCGACGACCGCGATCTCGTCGCCGATTCTCAGAACAGCGCGGGTGGTATGCCCAAGTCGATCGTGGTGGAATCCGCCTTTACCTGGGGGGATGACAAACCGCCGCGGATTCCCTGGAACCGGACGGTGATATACGAGTGCCACGTCAAGGGCATGACCATGCTCCACCCTGACGTGCCTGAGCCACTCCGGGGCACGTACCTGGGGCTGGCGACGGATCCAATCATCGACCACCTCAGGAGCCTCGCTGTCACCACAGTCGAGCTCCTGCCGGTGCACCATTTCGTAACGGAGCGCCGGCTCGACGAGCTGGGTCTCACCAACTATTGGGGCTACAGCTCCATCGGCTACTTCGCGCCGGATGTCCGCTACGCTAGCAGCGGGCTGGGGCAGCAGGTAGCCGAGTTCAAGTCCATGGTGAAGCGGTTTCACCGGGCGGGTCTGGAAGTGATTCTGGACGTGGTCTACAACCACACGGCGGAAGGCAACCACCTGGGGCCGACGCTGGCTTTTCGCGGTATCGACAATGCCGCCTATTACCGGCTCGATCCCGAAAACCCCCGGTACTACATCGACTATACGGGCTGTGGGAACACGCTGGACATCCGCCATTCCCGCGGACTACAGCTCGTGATGGACAGCCTTCGCTACTGGATGACCGAAATGCACGTGGACGGATTCCGGTTCGATCTCGCGCCGGTCCTCGCCCGGGACGACGTGGCGGTCAACCCCTTTGCCGAGTTCTTCCACGTCGTGCGACAGGACCCGGTGGTCTCCCGGGCCAAGCTCATCGCGGAGCCGTGGGACCTCGGGCCTGAGGGCTATCAGGTGGGACGGTTCCCGATCGGGTGGGGGGAGTGGAACGCCAAGTACCGGGATACCCTGCGCCAGTTCTGGCGGGGAGACCCGGGCCAGGTAGGAGATCTCGCCTCCCGACTGGCGGGCAGCAGCGATCTCTATCAGCACAGCCAGCGGAGCCCGCTATCGAGCATAAACTTCGTCACCTGCCACGATGGATTCACTCTACACGATCTGGTGAGTTACGAGTCCAAGCACAACGAGGCCAACGGCGAGGACAACCGCGACGGCAGCGACAACAATCTGAGCCGGAACTGGGGTGTTGAAGGAGCCACCGAATCAGCCAACGTGGTCAAGATGCGGGAGCGGATTAAACGCAACTTCCTGGCCTCGCTGGCCTTTTCCCAGGGAGTACCGATGCTGGGTCACGGCGACGAGATGGGGAGAACCCAGCTGGGCAATAACAACGCCTATTGCCACGATGGACCACTCACCTGGGTGAACTGGAATCTCGATCCTTTGCAGAGACAGTTCCTCGCTTTCACTCGTGAGGTGTTTGCCATCCGCGCCGCCAATCCGGTGCTCCGGCGACGTAACTTCTTCACCCACGAAGAAAAAGCTCCCGGGCGAGGGAAGGATCTGACCTGGATCTCCCCCGAGGGCGCGGAGATGACGGCTGAAGCATGGAGCAAGGCCTCGAATCATGTGCTCGGCATGCTCATTCGTGGGGAGGCGACGGATGAGGTCGATGAGCAAGGACGCCAGCTTGTGGGAGAGGCGATTCTTCTGCTGGTGAACGGCGGAGGGAGGTCTCACCACTTCGAGCTGCCCGCCGTAGACGGGCCGGGAAGCTGGGTTGCGATGCTGGATACAGCTCACGCGTCGCCTCGCGGAGTGGACTCGGGCGCAGTAAGCCTGGCTCCGCACTCGTTGTTACTGCTTCGCTTCGACGATCAGCGTTGAGCCCATGCCGCCCATCCTCTCGACCTACCGGCTCCAGCTGCATGCCGGCTTTCCGCTCGTCCGCGCTCGAGAGCTGGTCCCCTATTTACACCGGCTCGGCATCACGCATATCCACTGTTCTCCCATCCTTCAGGCTCGACGCGGCAGCACCCACGGCTACGACGTCGCCGACCCGACCAGGCTGAACACAGAGCTGGGTTCGGAGGAGGACCTCGCCGGCCTGGCCGCCGACCTGAAAGCGCGAGATATGGGACTGGTGCTGGATATCGTCCCGAACCACATGGCGGCGTCCTCTGAAAACCCGGCCTGGGAGGACGTCTTGATGCATGGACCGGCGTCGGCGTATGCCCGCTGGTTTGATGTGGAGTGGCGGGCAACCGAGCGCGAGCTTCGGTTCAGAGTCATGCTGCCTGTGCTCGGTGATCAGCGGACCAGAGTGCTGCAGCGGAACGAGATTTCAGTTGGTGCGCACGATGGCCAGGTTCGCGTGCAGTATTACGAACACAGTTTTCCGCTCGACCCGTCGACCCTGCCGCCGGTGCTCGAGCGTGCCTTCTCTCACTGCGATCGCCTCCTCCCCGACGATGAATTCTGTCGGATTCTCCGCCAGATCACCGACCGGCTGCGGCGCCTACCACGGCGTTCGAACCGGCGGCCCGCCGCCATCGCCCGACGACGCGAGATCGCAGCCGCCGAGCTGAGCCGTCTTCGAGAGCTGTGCCAGACAGTGCCGGAGATCGCCGAAGCTGTGGGAATCGCCGCCGAGGAGTTCGGCAGCGGGCGGAACGGTCCCATGCGATTACGCCGGCTGCTGGACTCCCAGGTGTACCGACTGGTGTACTGGCGGCGAGCGGCGCGGGAGCTCAACTATCGCCGCTTTTTTGATGTCAATGACCTCATCGCCCTGCACATGGAGGATCCCCAGGTCTTTACCGCGACTCACTCCCTGATCCTGGAGTGGAAGCATCGGGGGTGGATCGACGGCTTCAGGATCGACCATCCCGACGGGTTGCTGGATCCGCGGGAGTATTTCCAGCGGCTCGCGGATGCGGCATTCGGCCCTTCCGAGGGGCGGCCGCCAATTTTCGTGGAGAAGATCCTATCACCGGCCGAGTGGCCCCGCCGAGACTGGCCGGTGGCGGGTACCACCGGCTATGACTTCCTGAATCAGACGGAGGGGCTGTTCATCAGCCCGGACGGGTACGCCGCCATCGAGCAGGAGTACCGGCGGATTATTCGGCAGCCGCTGGAATTCTCTGCCATCGCAAGGCTGGCCAAGCGCCGGGTGTTGGAATCGGCATTGTCTGCGGGAGTGCGCCGGCTGGCGGAGCGGCTGCTAAAGCTCTCCGCAATCACGAAGGCTGTGCCGGCCATCAAGGTTCATGCGCTCGCCGTAGCCATTGTCGAGACCATTGCGTCGCTCCCGGTATACCGCACGTATGTGGATTCTACCACGCCCGTGGCCCGGGGAGAGGATCGCAAGCTGCTCGAGGCGGCCCTCAGTGACGCGCGGCAGCGAGGCCGGGCGCAGGCAGACGCGCTCGACCTGCTCGCGGCGGCGCTGCTGGGAACGGAAGAGGCCCTCCGCGATCCCGAAGTTGAAGGCGTCCGGTTGCGCTTCGTGCAGCGATTTCAACAAGTGAGCGGCCCTGCCACAGCCAAGGGAATCGAAGACACGGCTTTCTACTCCTACGCTCCGTTGCTGTCCCGCAACGAGGTTGGTGGAGGTCCAGACACCGACCTCGCCCGAGCCGTGGCCGATTTTCACGCCGCCAACTGCCGGCGGGCGACGGAGTGGCCTGGAACGATGCTGGCGGCGACCACACACGACACCAAGCGCACTGCCGACGTTCGCTCCCGCCTCGATGTTCTCTCGGAGCTGCCGGCGGAGTGGGCGCATGCGGTCGAGAGCTGGCGCCGAATCAACCTGGCACACAAACACGAGCTGAACGGTCAGCGAGCACCCGATCCAAATACAGTGTACCACGTGTTGCAGGCAATCGTGGGGGTGTGGCCCAGGAGCACCCAGGTTGCTTCCGGTGCGGTACGCCCCGACGAAGACTGCGTCGCCGCTCTCCGCGAGCGCCTGGTCCAGTACTCACTCAAGGCGGCGCGTGAAGCCAAGGTCAAAACCAGTTGGACCGATCCAGACCAGGAGTTCGAGGCCGCATTGCAGCACTACGTCGAATCGGTGCTCACTCCGGAACTATCTTCCGAGTTCCTGGCGGACCTCTCGAACTTCGTGCGCCGGATCGGCCGTCACGGGATGTGGAACGCGCTCTCCCGGGCTCTGCTGCACCTCACCTCCCCAGGCGTTCCAGATCTGTACCAAGGAGATGAGCTCTGGAACTTCGCACTGGTGGATCCCGACAATCGTCGCCCGGTGCAGTACGATGTCCGTGCTCGCCTGCTGGAAGTCGTCGAGGCGGGTCCCACGGAAGATGACGAGCGGAGAGACTGGTTGACCGACCTCGTCGCGCAGGTTGAGGACGGACGCCTCAAACTTCACCTGATTCGCACCGTCCTCCACCTGCGGCGGCATGATCCACAACTGTTTCTGACCGGCAGCTACACACCGCTCAATGCTGAAGGCCCTTCCGGCCACCAGGTCATTGGCTTCGCTCGCCAGCAAAACGGCCAGCGTGCCATCGTGCTCGCTCCTCGTCTCCTGGCGTCACGGTTGTCCGATCCCGATAAGCGTCCCACTTCCTCCGAGATTTGGGAAGGAACCTACCTGCCGCTTCCGCCACTGGCGCGGCCACTCTGGCGGAAGC
>DATADG010000124.1:0-4667 GCA_036258655.1 Gemmatimonadales bacterium
CCGAGGTCGGCGGAGAGGCGTCTCGCGAAGGCCTCGGCAACCGCGAGGTCGGTGTCCAGGGTCATGTGTGGTCCGTGCTGCTCGCAGCTGCCCACCGGTATGATAGCCACGCGAGCTTGCCCCAAAGTCTCCCGCGCTTCCGGCCACGTCAGGCGGGCGAGCTCAACCATCACTCACACCCCACATCCGGACGGGACGCTTCGTGGCTTACACATCGTCGCTCACCCTTGCCGTTCGTACCGTAACAGGGGAGCCGACCTCGGCAGACTCCTCCATCGCGAGGCTGATTCGTACTGCCTCAGTACCGTCGGCGGCGGTGCACAACGGCTCGACCGAGCCCTCCACGCATTGGATGAAGTGGTCGACCTCGATCGCCAGCGCGCCCCAGGTCCGACCGTGGACCTCCGGAGAATAGAAGACGTCGATGGGATCGACGCCGTCCCCGCCGACCTTCAGGATGCCGAGTTCGCCCTGGTCGACCCTCAGGATACCGTGCTCGCCGATCACGGTTACGCCGGCCATGCCCATGCCCGGCATGCGCTCGGGGAGTATCCAGCCGAGCATGGCCGTGCCGTGGGCCCCACTATCGTACTGAAAAGCGGCCGAGTACAGGTCCTCTACGCCGAATCCTCGCGCTTGCAGCACCCCCGCGCTGCGGTAGGCGTAGATCGAGGCGACCTCGCCACCATACCAGCGAGCGAGGTCGAATTCGTGCACGCCGTAGTACAAAGGAACGGTTGTGCGCCCCTGCAGCACCACCTGGTCACTAACCAAGCCGATGCGCTCGTTCCGTACCGCCTGAACCGCGCCGATCTCGCCCTCGTGCACCGCCCGCGCCGCGCTCGCGTACCGAGGTTCGAAGCGCAGAATATGCCCGGTGAGCACGGGGATATCCAGCTCGGCAGCTCGGTCCCTGATTCGCTCTGCGTCCGAGACGGTGTGCGCCAGCGGTTTCTCCACCATGAGCATCTTGCCTGCCTCGATCGCAGCGAGCGCAACATCCACATGGAGGTGCTCGGGCGTGCAGACTGCCACCCCCCGCAGGGCAGGATCAGCGGCAGCCTCCAGAGGATCGGCAACGTATGTGGCTCCCCAGCGGTCGGCCAACTGGCGCCCGAGGTCCTCTCGCACGTCGCTGACCACTCGCAGGCGAGCTCCTGGGTGCTCGGCCAGGCATTGCGCCCAACGGCCGCCCATGAACCCCAGCCCGATCACCCCAACATCAACCGGGCTCATATTCGGCTCCCTCCGTCTCACTTTTCAAATGACGCATGCGGCTAGGCACCTCCTCGGCGTAATGACAAGCCGCCCAATGGCCGGGCACGACCTCGCGCAAGGGCGGACGCTCCTCCCGGCATCTGTCCGTGGCGAGCGGACAGCGGGTTCTGAACTTGCAGCCAGATGGCACGTTCAGCGGGCTGGGTTGCTCTCCGCGGACCTGGTCGCCCCGGCGGCGTAAGTGGGGTTGGCGCAGCGACGGCATCGCCCAAAGCAGGGTCCACGTGTACGGGTGGAGAGCGTTGCCGTATACCGCCTCGGCAGGCCCGCGCTCGACGAGGTCGCCGAGGTACATCACCCCGATCTCGTCTGATACGTGGCGAACCACCCCGAGATCGTGAGAGACAAAGAGGTACGTTAACTCGAGATCTGCCTGCAAGGATTCCAAGAGATCCAGGACGCGCGCCTGGACAGAAACGTCGAGGGCGCTCACGGGCTCATCGAGCACCACCAGCGACGGGTCTAAGGCGAGCGCCCTGGCAATGACTACTCGCTGGCGCTGGCCGCCGGACAGCTCATGGGGGTAGCGATCTGCCAGCCCCGGCGGCAAGTTCACCCGCTCGAGCAAGGTAGCCACCTTGCCGGTGGCGTCCAGACCGTGTATGCGGAAGGGCTCCTCGAGGATCCGGCCGACCCTCATGCGCGGTGGAAGTGCACCGTATGGATCTTGGAAAACCGGCTGGATATCCTTACGCCACGCCTTCCGCTCCTTGTAGCTGAGCCTGGTTATGTCCTTGCCGCGGAACAGTATGCTCCCGGCGGAGGGCGTCTCTAGCCCGAGTATCATGTAGCAGAGGGTCGACTTGCCGCACCCAGACTCACCGAGAAGGCCAAACGTGGAACCACGCTTGATCTCCAGGGATATCCCATCAACAGCCTTAACGGTGCCGACTGTACGCCGGAGCAGGCCGCTGCGCACGGGATACTCTTTGCGTAGGTCTTCGATGCTCAGCAGCGCGGTCATCGGCCTCGAGGAGCCTCGTCGGGTTCGTTCAAATCCATCAAAGCCTGCAGCAGGCTCTGGGTATAGGGGTGCTTGGGGTCGTTGACGATCTCCCCGGTCGACTCGACCTCGCAGACGAGGCCATCCCGCATCACGACTGTGCGCTCGGTGAACTCCGCTATCAGGCCCAGATCATGGGTGATGAGAATGATGCCTGTATTCAACCGCTGCACCAGTGTGTCGAGTTCGCTCAGTATCTGCGCTTGCGTCGTGACGTCCAGCGCGGTAGTAGGCTCATCTGCGATCAGCAGATCCGGATTGCAGGACAACGCCATCGCGATCATGACACGCTGCTGCATCCCGCCGGAGAGTTGGAACGGATAGGCGCCGGCGACCCGCTGGGGGTCATTTATGTTGACGAGTTCGAGCGACTCCACAGCCTTTCGGCGGGCAACCTTGCGGCTGACCTGCTGGTGGCGGGCGATAACCTCGGCGATCTGATAGGAGACGGTCAGCGTGGGATTCAATGACGTTGCGGGGTCCTGGAAGATCATGGCGATCTCTGACCCCCGGATCCTGTTCATGGCGCGCGGGGGTAGGCCCACCAGCTCCCTGCCCTTGAACTTGATGGAGCCTGCCGTCACCCGTCCAGGAGCCTCGATCAGCCCGATTATCGACAGGGCAGTCATGCTCTTGCCCGAGCCGCTCTCCCCTACTATTCCGAGCCGCTCACCGGCGGCTAATTCGAACCCGACATCCTGCACGGCAACGACCGATCCGTCGGGCCCGGGGAACTCCACGCGAAGCCCATCAACAACAAGAAGGTTATCTGGGCCCGAAGCCGCGCCGTTGGAGGCGTCGGTCGTCGTCACCGATCGGGGAGCTTCGAGCGTTTGCTGATCGTCCTCCCGAACGGCGGCACCCTCGCCAATTCGTCCGGCGCCTCGCAGCCGCGGGTTTAGCACGTCCGAGAGCCCGTCTGCTACAAGGTTGACGCCGAGCACGGAGAGGAAGATGGCCATTCCAGGAAGCATCGCCATCCATGGCGCAACGGCGATGTTCGTCCGGCCGTCGGCCATGATTGTTCCCCACGAGAGGCCGGGCGGATCGATGCCGAGACCGATGAATGCCAGGATCGCCTCGACAACCATCAGCAACGCCATCTCGACGAGCACAATGACCAGCAGGGTAGGCAATACCGTAGGCAGGATGTAGCGGAACGCGATCCGCAGGTGTGAGGAACCAAGTGCCCGGGCAGCCCGCACGTAGTCTCGTTCCCGCTCGACCAGCACCCGCCCCCTGCTCACCCGCGCGTGGATCACCCAGTCGGCGATCGCCAGGACAGTGATCATCGTCAGCACGCTCTTCGTCTCCGTGACCGAAAGGATTGCCAGTGCGAGGAGGATAAACGGGAAGGCGAGCTGGACGTCGGCCAAGCGCATGATAACGGTCTCGATGGGTCCTCGAAAGTAGCCGGCGAACAGACCGACCACGGCGCCGAACGCTCCGGACAGAACCACCGCCGCGCCGGCGATCGCAAGGGACGTCCTCGCGCCGTAGAGCATCCGGCTGGTCAAGTCTCTGCCGAGCTGATCAGTGCCAAGCAGGTGATCAGTGGTGCCGCCGTCGGCCCAGACAGGCGGAAGGAACTGCTCGGCGGGTCGGCTGGCGAACGGGTCGTACGGGGCGATCCACGGCGCACCCAGGGCGCAAACAAGAAGTACCGTTACGATGACCAACCCGATCAGGACGCTGGGACGGGTGAGCAGTCGTGGGTCCAATAGCTCACGCACGGCGGCTACGTCTCCCCTCCCAGCCGTACTCGAGGATTCAGGTAGGCGTAGGCAATGTCCACGGCGAGATTGGCAAACGTGAACACCGCCGCAACGAGTATCACCACCCCTTGGACCACTGGGAAGTCACGCGTGTCAATCGCTTCCAGGGCCAGAAGCCCTACGCCAGGCCAGTCGAAGATCAACTCGACGACGAACGCCCCACCGAGCACAAAGCCAACCTGAAGCCCGAGGATGGTAACGAGCGGGATCGCGGCATTCTTGAGCGCATGCACCAAGACTACCTTGGTCTCAGGCATGCCCTTCGCGCGAGCCGTGCGAACGTAGTCCTCGTTCAGCGCTTCCAGCATGCTCTGCCGAACGGTGCGTACCAGGATCGCAACGAGGATGAGCGCAAGCGTCAAGGTGGGCAAGACTATGCTTCCCGGTCCTTCCATACCGATGGCGGGGAACCACTGCAGCCGAATGGCGAAAACCAGAACGAGCATCACCCCGAGCCAGAAGTTCGGGACAGACTGCCCGGCAAGCGAGAACATCAGGATCGCTCGATCCAAGATGCCGCCGCTTCGATAGGCCGCGACGATCCCGAGCGGAACGGCCACCACGACTGCCGTCAACATCGTTGTGCTGGCGAGCGCGAGCGTTGCCGGTAG
>DATADG010000125.1:0-4273 GCA_036258655.1 Gemmatimonadales bacterium
GTTCGGTGAGTCTCACGTGCACCGCGTTCGTATCGCCGAACAAGTTGTGCAGATCCCCCAGGATCTCCTGGTACGCTCCCGTCAAAAAGATCCCCAGGATGTACGGCTCTCCCTCCTCCACCGGATGAAGCTCCAGTGACGGCTTTCCCTTCCGGCCACCCGTAAACCGGTCGATCACTCCGTCCGAGTCGCAGGTGACATCCTGCAGCGTCCCCCGCCGGCTGGGCGGCTCGTTCAGCCGGTGGATCGGCATGATGGGGAAGAGCTGATCGATGGCCCAGTTGTCCGGCAGCGACTGGAAGACGGAGAAGTTGCAGAAGTACCGGTCCACCAGCTCGGCCTCGATGTGGCCGACGATCTCGGGAAACGAGCCCCGGTCCTCACCAATGAGCTGCGAGATGGCGTTGAGCGTCACCAGATAAAACTGCTCCGCGTCGGCCTTGTCCCGAAGCGAGAAGACTCCGCTGGCGAAATATTCCTGGGCTCGCTCCTTGGCGAAGAGCACGTCGTGGAAGACCTCTTCGATCCGATCCTGGCTCAGTCCCTCGAGGTTCTCCGCCATTTCGAGCAGGAGCGGGTGCGGCTCTTCCCGCAGCTTGGGCGCTACTGGTTCCACCTGCGACTCGACATCGATGACATTGATCAGCAGGAGCGAGTGATGCGCTGTCAGAGCTCGCCCGGACTCGGAGATAATGTGCGGCATGGGGAGCTCTTCGTTGCGGCACACCGAGCTCAGCGTATAAACGACGTCGTTGGCGTATTCCCGCATCGAGTAGTTCACGCTGGCCGGGCGAGTAGACCGGGATCCCTCGTAATCCACGCCGAGCCCGCCGCCCACATCGACATGGGTGATATCGAATCCCATGTTGCGCAGCTCGACGTAATAGCGCCCGATCTCCTCCAGTCCCGCCTTCACGTACCTGATGTCGGTTATCTGGCTGCCGAGATGGAAGTGCACCAGCTGGAGGATGTCCTTTCGACCCAGCCGGTCCAGCCGGTCCAGGAGCTTCATGAGCTCCACCGAGTCCAGCCCGAACTTCGATCGCTCGCCACCGCTCTTGGCCCACCGCCCCGAACCTTCGGTCGCCAACTTGATCCTCACTCCGGCGGTCGGTCTGACCTTCATCTCGTCGGCTACCTTCAGCAGCACCTCCAGCTCACTCAGCTGCTCCAGCACGATCATGACCGTGTGCCCCAGCTTCTGGCCCATGAGGGCCAGACGCATGAACTCCTCGTCCTTGTAGCCGTTGCAGACGATCAGGTGGTTGGTGCTCTCGTTGAGGCCGAGGACTGCCTGTAGCTCGGGCTTGCTGCCGCACTCGAGCCCTACCCCATGCGGGGCGCCGAACTCGACGATCTCCTGCATAACGTGCCGTTGCTGGTTCACCTTGACCGGATACACAGTCGTGTACCTGCCGTGGTACCCAGCCTCTTCGATGGCGTGGCTGAACTCGGTGGCGAGCGCCTGGATCCGGGAGCGGAGAATGTCGGAGAACCGAAGCAGGAGCGGGAGGCCGACACCCTGGGCGTGGAGATCCATAGCCAGGTTATATAGATCGAGGCCCCGCTTCTTGTTGGCGTCGGGATGTACGGTGACGTGCCCTTCCGGATTCACCCTGAAGTAGCCGAGACCCCACCCGCTCATGTTGTAGAGCTTCTCGGCGTCCTTTGTCGTCCAAGTCGGGGGAGCGATGGTCGTTGCTATCGTCGGACTCCTGGAGCAGGCCAAAGGGAGGATTGTAATGGAGTGATCGGGCTGATGAAAGCGATTTTGCGCCCCAGGAACAGTAGCGAAGGCGCCACAGTGAGAGGGGCGGCGGTCAGTACAAAGATCGGCACTTAGGGCTTAACTGTTGAGCACCTACATAGTTAACCAGGTGCAATAAATGAACTGCCAGGGCTTCTAGGTACCGCCCCATCGGCATAAAGATCGCATTTCCACCAGTGCACAGCTTTTCATAAACCGCCGGCAGCACTGCTCGTCCGTAATGAGGGGGAAGAATGACCGCACCAGGTTCTATCGTCGGCCGTCGTTTTTCGGCGTCGACCCGGCTCCGACTGCAGCTGGTCTTCGCGAAGGCAGTTGAAGCCCTGGCCGAGACCTATCAGCTCCAGGCAGCCGAATTCGTGCGCCGTCTCCGCCCCCGGCTTACGGTCGAGGAGGCACTCCAGCGGTATTTCCGGGAAGTAGGTGTGCCTGCTGCCATCGAGGAAACGGTGCGGTCGCGGGCGCTGATCTCGCTGGCCGGCCTGATCGAGAACGCACCCAAGCTCGAGACCCGGGCCTCGGCTTGGACCATCCTCCGACCCGACCAGCTCCTCGAGGCACTCCGCAGGCGAGTCCAGTACGTAGAAGAAACCAACCTCGACTGCCGTCTCGCCGCGTCGATGTCCGACCAGGCGGTGGCCGCCACGCACGTGCGCATGGCGCTCGAAACGGCCGAAGTGCTGGCGGAGGAAGCGACGCCGGACCAGGCGATCATGCTGTATGTCCGCGCCTTCAATCTGCCATCTCTGGATGCCCAGCTCGTGTTTCGGACGGCGATGTCGCAGTGGGCAGAGCTTCACCCGCTGCCGGGGGAGGCACAGGAAATGGTGCGGCCGGTTGCCGCAAAGGAACCAAAGGCCCGGCTCGCGCTCGCTCGTCCCGAGTTTGGTCTCAGGGTGATGGTGTAGGAAGCGGTCAGCGGGTCAGGAGAATTTGGAAAGGCAGGAACGCATGTAAGTGCTGCACGGCGCCGGCTTCCGGTTATGTTCCGGTAGACTAAGCGGGACGGCGCAGCATGAAGTGGTCGTACACAATCGGAAGGATTGCAGGTACCGAGATCAAGGTCCATGTCACCTTCCTGCTGTTGCTGGGGTGGTGGGCCTTGATCGGCTATTCGCGAGGTGGATTCGCCGCGGGTCTGGTCAGTACTCTGGCGCTACTCGCCCTCTTCGCCTGCATCCTTCTTCACGAGTTCGGACACATCCTGATGGCGCGACGCTTCGGAGTGCGCACGCCGGATGTGATCCTCCTTCCCATCGGCGGCGTCGCCCGCCTCGAGCGAATTCCCGACCAGCCAAGACAAGAGCTGCTCATCGCGCTGGCCGGACCAGCAGTCACCCTGGCCCTCGCTGTCCTGTTCTTTGTCCTCCATCGTCTCAGCGGGAGCCCGGCTGACGTCATGCAGCTGAGCGAAGAGCAGTCATTTCTCTCCCTGCTGGCAACTGTCAACATTTACCTTCTCCTCTTCAATCTGATCCCCGCCTTCCCGATGGACGGCGGGAGAGTGCTTCGGGCGCTACTCGCCAGCCGGCTGGGCCTGCTGCGCGGCACCCGGATCGCGGCAAACCTGGGTCAAATATTGGCTGTGGTTGGAGGCCTCTACGGGATCACCCGGCCCGAGCCGCTGCTCGTGCTGGTAGCATTCTTCGTGTTCCTGGGCGCCAACGCCGAGGCAGCCGCAGTAGAGACCCGAGTGGCAGGAGAAGGGCTCCAGGTTCGCCAGATGATGGTTACGGACTTCCGAACCATCCCGATCTATGCCACCCTGGGCCAGGCGGTGGAGCTGCTCCTGAGCGGCGAGCAGCGGGAGTTTCCGGTTGTGGACAACCTCGGGCGGACGGAGGGTATGCTCACCCGCGACAATCTCATACGCGGACTCTCCCAGAAGGGCCCGAATTCCACCGTGGCGGAAGCGATGACTACCGGAATTCCAACTGTGTCGCCATCGCTCGGCTTTCAAGAGGCACTCGACCGGTTGCGGACGAGCCGCCTTCCTGCCCTGCCGGTCGTGGATCTGGGCGGTGCCCTCGTCGGTCTCCTCACCCTCGACAACATCACCGACCTGTTGCTGGTGCGGCGCGCACGCGCTGAGTAGCTGCCGCTCGCAAGAGAGGGGCTGGCGCAATATCCCTGGATGGCGCATTTTGGCCGCCTCGTAGGCCAACAATCCAGAGGAGGTGTCATGCTTCACCCTGCGCGACTTGGGGTAAGTCTTTTTCTTGCCGGTGTCCTTGCCGCCTGTTCGTCGGACCGTTCATCCCACACCACCATCCGAGCCGAGGCTCAGGATTCTGTATCCACAACCATCACCGTTACTGCTCACGATTATTCGTTCCAGGCACCGAAGGAGATCCCCGCCGGGGCAACCGAGTTTCATCTGGTCAACAAGGGTCAGGAGCTGCATCAAGCGCAGCTGATAAAACTCGAAGAGGGGAAGACCCTTGAAGACCTGGCCAAGGCGATGAAACCCCACGGTCCGCCTCCCCCATGGGTGAAGTTCATGGG
>DATADG010000126.1:0-9758 GCA_036258655.1 Gemmatimonadales bacterium
GAGCGGGACTTCAATGCCTTCTGGCACAATGCCCTGCAACGAGGCGGAGTGTTCGGCGACGCTCCCAAAGTTCCGGTATCGCTCGCCGCGGGCGCCACACAGGTCAGGTACACTCGTCCGGCATTCGAGGGGAACGGCGAGCACGTGCTCACGCCGTTTCCCCATTCGATGCTCTATGATGGACGCGGGGCCAACAAGCCGTGGCTGTTGGAGAATGCAGACCCGGTCACCAAAATCACCTGGCATTCGTGGGTCGAGATTCATCCGGATACGGCTCGGACACTGGACGTGCAGAACGGAGACGTGTTGCGCGTGACCTCCCCGCATGGAAGCATCGAAGCGCCTGCCTACGTATACGCCGGTTTGCATCCCCGCGTTGTAGCCATGCCCCTCGGATTCGGTCACACCGAGTATGGCGAGTTTGCCCGGGGGAGAGGGGTAAATCCACTCGCGTTGGTGGGTGCTCCGCGGGGTCCGTTCCTTCCCTATGTCTCGACGCGAGTGTCGGTGGAAAAGACCGGCCGCCACAAGACGCTCGCCAGTATTGAAGGAAATCCCAGACAGCTGGGGCGGGGGATTGCCGAGGCGGTCTCACTCGACGCCGCTCGGAAAGGGCTCACAATCGAGCAGGCCTATCTCGCGGAGGGCCATGGGAGGCACGAGGTCAATACCGAGGAGGAGCTCGAAGCAATCGCCGGGTGGAGCCAGGAGCAGGCGGAAGCCACCCAGTACGGCGACTATGCCGCGGAGAACCCTCGATGGGGAATGGCCATCGATCTGGCGAAGTGTACCGGATGCCAGGCCTGCGTCACTGCGTGCTACGCCGAGAACAACATCCCCACTGTGGGCGAGTCGGAGATCCTGAAGGGACGGGAGATGACCTGGATCAGGATCGAGCGCTACTGGGAAGATGACGAGAACCACGGTCAGGCAGCTAATGCGCGCTTCATTCCCATGCTGTGTCAGCACTGCGTCAACGCGCCCTGCGAGCCGGTCTGCCCGGTCTATGCTGCCTACCACACCGCTGACGGGCTGAATGGCCAGATCTACAATCGTTGCGTAGGAACCCGGTACTGCGCCAACAACTGTCCCTACAAGGTGCGCTACTTCAACTGGTACAAGTACAACGAGCTCTCCTGGCCCGCGCCACTGCACCTCCAGCTGAATCCGGACGTGACCGTACGCGCCCGGGGAGTGATGGAGAAGTGCACCTTCTGTATTCAGCGGATCCGGGGCGCCCAGAATCAGGCCCGTATGGAGAACAGGCCTATCCGCGATGGTGACTTCACTACCGCCTGTGCGCAGGCCTGCCCCTCGGATGCTATCGTGTTCGGCAATCTGACCGACCCGGCCAGCCGGGTCTCGCAGCTCCAGCGGAATCCGCGCGGGTACAAGGTTCTGGAGGATCTGAACACGCGTCCAGTCATCACCTACCTGGCCAAAGTCGTGCTGCCGGAGGAGGCCTAGTCATGGCGGTGGTTACTCAGGCTCCCGTGGTCACACACGACGAGCATCCAACGCCGCAGATGACGCATGCGGACGTCACCCGCGACGTCATCGCCACGCTGGGGCCGGCGAGCCGGGGGTACGTTCTGCTTCTGCTGGGGGCCGTCGCGGTCTTCCTGATGGGCGTGATCACCTTTCTCATCCTGATCAAGGATGGTCTGGGCCACGCGGGGTACAACCCACCGGTCTTCTGGAGCGTGTACATCACCACCTTCGTGTTCTGGGTGGGTATCGGGCATGCCGGCACACTGATTTCCGCGATTCTCTTCCTGTTTCGTTCTCCCTGGCGCACGGCGGTGTATCGATCGACCGAAGCCATGACGGTGTTTGCCGTCATGACGGCGGGACTCTTCCCGATCATCCACATCGGGCGGCAGTGGATCTTTTACTGGTTGCTGCCCTATCCGAATCAGCGGTTCCTCTGGCCCAACTTCAAATCGCCGCTGATCTGGGACGTGTTTGCGATCTCCACCTATCTCACGGTCTCCACCACCTTCCTCGTCTTTGGACTGCTCCCCGACCTTGCGGCAGTGAGAGACAAGGTGTCCGGGTGGCGGAAGACGATTTACACCTGGACCTCGGCGGGGTGGCGCGGCACCGACAACCAGTGGCGGCACTATTCCCGGGCCTACCTCTACCTGGCGGCGCTGGCGACTCCCCTGGTGTTGTCGGTCCACTCGGTCGTCTCCTGGGACTTCGCCTCCAGTATCGTGCCGGGCTGGCATGGAACCATCTTCGCTCCGTACTTCGTGGCCGGCGCCATCTACTCCGGCATCGGCATGGTCCTTACCCTGATCATCCCGCTCCGGCGCGCCCTTCGGATAGAGCACCTGATCACCGAATACCACTTCGACAATCTGGCCAAGCTGACCCTGCTGACCGGATCGATCCTGCTCTACGCCTACGCGATGGAGTACTTCGTGGCGTGGTACAGCGGAAATATTTTCGAGCAGACCACGTTTTTCCGGCGGGCTTTCGGGCCTCAATGGTGGGCCGGGTGGACGATGATCATCTGCAACGCGTTCGTCTCGCAGCTCCTCTGGTTCCGAAAGATCCGGGTCAACATCACCGCGCTCTTTGTGATCTCGATCTTTGTCAACATCGGGATGTGGTTCGAACGGTATGTCATCATCGTCTCCTCGCTCAGTAACGATTATTTGCCCTGGTCCTGGGACGTGATGAATCCCACCTGGGCGGACTGGGGTATCCTGGCCGGTTCGTTTGGGTGGTTTGGCATGTGGTTCATGCTCTTCGCCAAGGGTTTCCCGATCGTAGCCATTCAGGAGATCAAGGAGATGATTCCCATGCCGCGCCTGCGCGCGGGCCGGCACTGATGCCTTTGCTCAAGCGCTCCAGGGCGCAGCAAGGGATCCTGGCGTCGTTCGCTCACGTGGACGCCGCAGCCGATGCCATTCGGGCGCTTCGCGCAATGGGTCGCAGGGATCTCGTGGTGTACACTCCCGCCCCGAACCATGAGATCGAAGAGGCCCTGAGCCATCGAGTGAGCCCGGTCCGGCTGTTCACCTTGATTGGTGGTCTGACGGGCTGTGCTGCAGGGTTCGGCATGACCATCTGGATGTCATACGACTGGCCGCTGCTGGTCGGCGGAAAGCCGATTGCCTCGATTCCGCCCTATGTCGTGATTGCCTTCGAGCTCACCATTCTGCTTGGCGCATTGAGCACGGTCGCTGCGGTAGCGCTGTTCTCCATAGTGATGGGAAAGCGGGGAATCGCGTACGATCCGCGATTCAGCGACGATCACATCGGCATCTTCGTTCCTACCGGCTCCGATCCGGCGGGCCCAGTCGAGACGCTACTGCGTAATGCCGGAGCAGTGGAGGTGCGGAATGCGAGCGCGTAGCAAGCTCGTCGCTTTGCTCGCCATGCTTTGTGGCGGATGCGACTGGTACTACTATCGCCTGCCTTCGCCCGACGATTTGTGGCGCGTGATTCCCTGGTTCGATCACATGATCCATGCCCGTTACATCCGGCCATACGAGACCGCCGGGGTGCCGCGATATACCCCCGAGAGAAGTGTGCCGGTGCGAGGAAGCGAGCCCGATTGGTCGGCTGAATGGGTTTCCGGACGTACCACGACGGCCGACGCACTGAAGAACCCGCTTGCGAGGCCGGTGAGGCGACCGGGTCCGAATGTTCCGGAGATCCCTCGCACCATCGAGGCAGAGGGGGACACTCTCTACCAGAACTTCTGCACCGTATGTCACGGCGTCACTGGAAACGCCGACGGACCCATCTCGCCACTGATAGGTGCGCCTTCGCTGCTAACGGCGCGGGCACGTGCCTATAGCGACGGGTACCTGTACAGCATCATCCGGTACGGCAGGGGCGTGATGCCGCGCTATGGCGACAAGGTGTACGATCCCAATGAGCGCTGGGCAATCGTGAGTCATGTACGGAAGCTCCAGGCCCAGGCGCCTGCTCCACCAGCCGCTCCGGGCGCTGCGACTCCGATACCTCCGGGGCCGAGCGCCACCGGCTCAACCGACTCGGTACCCCGATGACGGTGACTCTGCGTGAGCGGCTGGCTCGGCAGGCGCTGGCGGGACGATACGACATGTTCATCGGGATCGGCGCGGGTCTCGCCATCCTCGGGCTCATCCTGTTCATCCCCTCGTTGCTTGCCGGACCCGCCACTGCCGACCGTGCATGGCAGATCTTTCATGTGAACTGGATCTATTTCACCGGCCTGTCAGCTGGTGGCGTTGCCTTCGTTGCGGTGCAGAAGATCGCCAATTCCAAGTGGTCGGGGATGATCATCCGGTTCGCCGAAGCCCTGGTGGCGTTCCTGCCGATCTCGCTCGTGGGTTTGATCCTCATCTATACGGCAGGATACGAGTCGATCTACGGACCCATGCAGCATGCCTTGCCCGAGCTGCAGCACTCGAAGGCCGCCTGGCTCTCCCACGGATTCATGTTTGCCCGACTCGGCCTCGGTCTTCTAGCCTTGACAGTTGTGGGATGGATGCTGGTCTGGGCAGACATGAAGCCGGATATGTACGCTGTTCAGCGCCTGGCGCCGGACGAGCGGAGACTCCGCTTCGAGCGCTGGTCTCGCGGCTATGACCCGTCGTCAGCAGGCGTTGCGGCTCACAACGATCGGATCCGACGCCTGGCCCCGATCTATGCGGTTCTCTACGCGTACGTCTTCACCCTGGTGGCATTTGACGGGATCATGGCGCTCCAACCGCACTGGTTCTCGAACCTGCTCGGCGGCTTCGTGTTTATGGGCGCCTTCCTCAGTGCGCACATGCTGCTCGCGCTGCTCATGATTCATGGTGCTCGGCACCTGGGCGTCTCTGATCTCGTTTCACCCAAGCAGCGCCACGATCTGGGAAAGCTGTGCTTCGGCTTCAGTGTATTCTGGACCTACTTGATGTGGGCACAGTTCCTGGTGATCTGGTACGGCAACCTGCCGGAAGAAACCGGATTCGTGTTCGCCCGTTTGTGGGGCCACTGGCTCCCCATAGGGGTGGCGGTTCTTTGGGGAATGTTTCTTATCCCGTTCTTCGGCCTGCTTGGCGTGCGGCCCAAGAAGTCCAAGGTGACACTGGGGCTCTTTGCCAGCGTGAGTCTTGTGGCGCTCTGGCTCGAGCGATATCTGCTGGTCATGCCGTCTGTCACGGTGCTCCCCGGACCCACCTTCGGGCGTCCTGAGGCCGGACCGACGCTCCTGTTCGCAGGACTGTTCCTTCTCTCCTACGCGCTCTTTGCCCGAACGTTCCCGATGCTCTCGCCCCGGCTGGCGGAAATCACTCTGGATCGGGAGCGGGGTCACGCTCTCACTGCCGCCGAGTTCGATCACGAAGAAGGGCCGGCGGATTATGTCCCGGATGAGCTGCTCGAGAGGAGGAGTAGACCGCGCTAACCAGAAACCAGCGACCCTCCGAGGTAGTTGACACCGGAGGGTCGAGTCTTATCGGAACTCCCGCTTACGCTCACATTCGGCCTGTCCCGCTTACGCCTTTATTTAGACCTCATCTCCGCATTCAACCGCCGAATCATTGCGAGCAGGCTGTCGGGTGGCAGGGCACCTGTGATCACCAGCATGCGATCGCCGCGCTGCATGGCCATGGTTTCCGGATGATCCTGAGCTCGGCGGGACCGGCTTGAATCCGACCGACTCGCTGGGCGTCCCTCTGGGTCGCTCATGGCACGTCGGGCCAGAAGTTGTGAGACATCGTTGGTGGGACCCTCGATTGTTCGAATCACCTCTCCCGATGCCAGCTGCTGCGCCACAACCATGAGCGGCTGTTTGCCCGGCTTCCCGGCCTGCAGTTGCACCTGAACCACCGGCAGACCGTCGATGTGCGGCAGCTTGTCACCGGCTTCCGCCTGGGCTCCGTCCCAGGACAGGGTGCGCCACATGCCATCGAACTCCAGATCGAAGTCCGCGGGTGGGACGTTGATGGAGGTCAGCTCGAGAGTGGGGGCCGGCACGACCGGCAGCGACTCGACCGGAGTCGGCGCGGGCTGCCGCCGAGCCACTGGAGGGCGTCGCGCCGGCTGGGTGCGGCGAGCAAGCGGTTTGGTTGAAGTGGTGGTCTGTGCTTGAGAACGGAGAACCGCTGGTGCGACGGCGGGAGGAGTGGATGTCTCGGTGATAGCGGGTCGGGTGACAACGACCGGGCCGGTGGGCCGAGACATCATCAGGTAATTGGCGGTCCATCCCAGGCCCAATGCGGCCACCAGGCTGGCGGCCCAAGCTGCCCGGTGAGTGCGGCGCCGGCGGGCTGAAGCTTCGAGAGCCGCACGCCGCCGGAGCACTTCGAAGGCAGGCGGAAAACCCCTCGGTGGGGCAAGCCTGGCCAGAAGCGCAGTGGTTCGATCCCGAAGGGCTGCGATACCGTCCCGCGCGGACTGACAAAATGGGCACACGGCCAGATGGCTTTCGATCTCCACACATTGAGACCGGCTGAGGCCCTGGTCCAGATAGGCGTGGAGCTCCTCTTCAGGAATGTGCCGCATGGCTTCCCTTGATTGCGTGCTGCCGGTCATGCGCCTCGACCAGACGCCGACGTGCTCGCGCCAATGTCGTACCCACAGCCCCGAGCGCCAGACCAGTATGGTCCGCTATTTCGGGATAGCTGAGTCCCGCATCCCACAGCAGGAGAATCTCGCGGTCGCGAGCCGTCAGCGTCCTCAGCGCCTCGTGCACCGCTGCGATTCGTTCATCGTGCTCGACGACACTGTCCGGTGCGGGCTCGATTGTTGGTTGGGCCACCGGATCACCCTTCAACAGCGTCAAGTGCCGCTTCCGGCGCACCGCGGCTCGAGCCTCATCCCGGGCCAGATTCGCTGCGACCGCAAACACCCAGGCCCGGGGCTTCTCGGGCCGATGGGTCAGGGCCCGGACAAACACTTCCTGCGCCAGATCTTCCGCACGCTCGGCGTCCCACACCTTGCGGTAGAGGAACCGCACCACGGCGGTGTAGGTGGTCTGATATAACTGCTCGAGCTCATCCATTACTGGCGCTCCCAGGGCGCCGGGCCGGCTGCCTCCGGCCGGGTCGTCCATGAGGACGGCGAAACGATCGGAACTTGCACAATGCCTTCACTTAAGATGGGCGCATGCCGCGGCGGGCGAAGACACACCCGGGATGCAACGTCTGCTTTTTGGGAGGCCATTCGCTGCACAGATCCGGCTTGGCTGGACGGCCATCGGCTCGGCGCCTGCCGTGCAGGCTGCAACCTATGCCGTCGTCGTCCAGGTACCCGCAGGCGGAGATGATTTCGGCTTCGATAGAATAGTCGCCAGCGCGGTCTACCTTGCAGAGATACGGCGATCGGCGGGATCGCACCAGAGCCTCGAGCTTGTGCTGCCGCTTGGTGCACATGATCTCGACCTGCAGGTCCCGGCAGCAGGCGGCGCCGCGCAGGTTATCCGCGGTGCGGCAGGCTGCCAGCGCACACGGGTTGGCCCTGGTCAGGACGGGCAGGGTCCGCTGCGGTGGCGGGAGAGCACGCACCCGTTCTCTCCGGTTCTCAACCACTACAAACCGATCCCGGCTTAGCCTGCGCGGCTGGACCGGCCGGGATGGCCCTCGTGGAGCCGGGCCATGGAAGCCATGGGCGGCACAGCGGGCCTGCTTGCCGTCCTGCTCTAGAAATCTGCAGGGAACGTGAAGCATGGCATCAACGTAGAGCTCGCCCTCGTCTTCCCACAGATCGTAAAAGGTGATCCGCTGAGTGTGACCGATCAGCCAGGTTGCCTCATGGTCCAGCGATGTCGTGCCCTCTTCCAGAGGTCCCACCCGGAGAGTGACCGGTATTCCACGACATTGTGAGCCCAACGACTTGCAGGGCGGAGCGGTGCGGTGACGCGATGATCGAGGGAAAGGGAGCGAAACGCTCATGAGAGCTCAGGTAAGGAGACCATCAAATAACCTAATCTCTCGGGATCACGCTCGATACACGGGAGCTTCCGCCATTTCCGTTTAGCTGCCTCCAGCTTATAGTGAATGTGTTCACAAGCGGTAACTATCATGTTTTCGGAGGCGGAGCGGCGACAATGCGGATGATTTCGAAGGTGGTGGGGCTGACCTGGCTTATAGCTGCCTGCGGCGGCGGCGATGCGGGGACCGATAATCAGCAGCGGACGGGTGGTCCCGAGCAGCAACCCGCTCCAGCCGCGGATGCTCCGGCCGGGGGTGCACCGGCGGCGGCCGGCACTGGGAAGACGCACAACGTGGACATGGTTCTCGAGGGCTCCCAGTACAAGTACGTCCCGGAGAACCTGACAATTAAATCTGGCGACCTGGTCCGATTCATCAACAAGAGCGGCGGCCCCCACAACGTTTCATTCTGGGGCGACAGCATTCCTTCTGGTGCTGCTGATCCGCTCAAGAAGAACATGCCGAATCAGATGGCGCCGCTCGAAGGGCCGCTGCTGACCGAGCCCAATGCGGTCTATGAGGTCAGCTTCGCCGGCGCGCCCAAGGGAGAGTACAAGTACTACTGCCTACCACACCTTGCTCTTGGGATGAAGGCGAGACTTACCGTCCAGTAGAGCGTCGGGAACAGAAAACGTAAGCGGGGTGCTCCGTGTGTCGGGGCACCCTTTTTTTCGACGCCTGACATCCCTCTCTCTGCCGCGGCTTACGCTGTTGCTGCTCGCTCATGGTTTTCTAAGCAGAGCCCAGCTCACCAGTGCCCCAACCACCAGGCCGGCCGCGGCGTCGACCGCGTAGTGCATCTGACAGTAGACCACGCCCAGAGTGAGCAGGAGCGTCGGCAGGTGAAGGATATAACCCAGCTGACGAGATACCCGGCCCGCAGTCAGCGTGGCGGCCAACGCCGCCGCAACGTGAGAAGAAGGAAAAGCGGCGCCATACGAGCTGCCTGTTTCCAGGGCGCGATATACCAGGCGCGCGGGTGCATTGTCGGTGAACCAGGCGGGCGGGTGGGGGAATGTGTAGTAAGGTCCGGCAACGGGGAAAAAGATAAAAAACAGATAGCAGAGGACGAACGTGGTCATCACCACGAGAACGAAACGCCGAACAGCCTCCAAATTTCCGCGCCAGGCAAAGTACAGAGCCGGAGCCGAGACGATGGCGTAATACGATAGGTAGGCTGCATGCAGCACCGAGGACAGGAAACGGCTGGGTGCCGTTTGCCACCATTCCTGACTTAGCTGCGCGCCAAACAACCACAACTCCCACTGCTGCACGATCCGGTCGTACACCGGAAGTGAGACAGGGTTCAGAATATCGAGCTCGCTGTACAGGCCGGGCAGAAGAAACAGAGGGTACAGTTCTCGGATCGCCCGTCTGACTCGGCTCAGACCCGGCCGGGTCAAAAGAAACAGCAGGACGACGAACAGCGCGTGCGCCAGCAACAGCCACCAGAATGCAGACCGGTCTTTCACTCGCACTGCAGCCACCACCGTCACTAACCCCAGATAGGCTAGCAGGAGAAAGTCGACTGCCTGAAGGGAGGTCGAATCCGACGCTTGTGCGCTCCGGGACAGCCTCGGCAGTGCTATAGCCACCCGGCCGCCCGGTACCACTGATAGGTGTCAGCCAGCCCCGTGGTCAGATCGAAGGTGGCGCGCCACCCGCAGTCACGCATAAGGGGAGTGGGATCGCCGGTCCAGGCAGCCTGGAAGAATTCGTTGGCCTTGTCAGCAGTGAGAATCGTGATCCTGCCGGTAAGCCGGGCGGATACTTCAGCCACGCTGAGAAGTCCCCGTCCGACTGCCGGTGGAATCCTCAGCGGCATGACCGCTCGCCCCA
>DATADG010000127.1:0-22307 GCA_036258655.1 Gemmatimonadales bacterium
GCGGAGCGGCGCCAGCGGTGGAGCACGTCCCGGACGCTTGGCGAATGAGCAGCCCTTGGCCGGCTGGCGGATGACCTAATTTCGGCCACTTAGAAATCATTGCTTCGGCTTGCATTCGGTATTAAGTTGATTCCGCTACCCTAGTGTAGCAAAATCAGTCACTTTCACACACCCGAGGAAAATCTTCATGGCTGCTGCTCCTGACGACACCAGGCTCGAGGCCGACCGCCGCAAGGCGCTGGGACTCGCCATCTCACAAATCGAGAAGCAGCTCGGCAAAGGTGCCATCATGCGGATGGGGGCGGAGTCGCCTCGCGTCAAGGTCTCGGCCATTCCAACAGGCGCCATCAACCTCGACGCCGCCACTGGCGTCGGCGGCATTCCTCGGGGGAGGATCACCGAGATCTACGGCCCAGAGTCATCGGGGAAAACCACGCTCACCCTGCACCTGGCGGCCAATGTTCAGAAGATGGGTGGCGTAGCGGCGTATGTGGACGCGGAGCATGCCCTGGATATCGAATACGCCAAGAAGTTGGGTGTGGATATCGAAAACCTTCTGGTGTCCCAGCCCGACACCGGAGAGCAGGCGCTCGAGATCGTAGAAATCCTGGTACGCTCCGGAGCCGTCGATCTGGTGGTGATTGACTCCGTGGCCGCTCTGGTGCCCAAGGCAGAAATCGAAGGAGAAATGGGCGACAGCCATGTGGGTCTTCAGGCCCGGCTGATGAGTCAGGCGCTCCGGAAGCTGGCCGGCGCCATCAATCGGTCCAACTGTGCGGTGGTGTTCATCAATCAACTCCGGGAAAAAATCGGGGTCATGTTCGGCAATCCGGAAACCACCACCGGGGGCAAGGCGCTGAAGTTCTACGCGTCGCTTCGGCTCGATATCCGGCGCATCGGGCCGGTCAAGGAGCGCGAGGCGGTGATCGGCAATCACGTGCGCGTCAAGGTCGTGAAGAACAAGGTTGCGCCGCCGTTCCGGCAGGCCGAATTCGATGTGATGTTCGATGAGGGCATCAGCCATACCTCACTGCTCGTCGATCTCGCCTCGGAAGCCGGCATCATTCAGAAATCCGGGGCCTGGTACTCGTATGGTGACCAGCGAATTGGCCAGGGACGGGAGAATGCCAAGCTCTTCCTGCGCGACAACCCGGTGCTCCTCACCGAGGTCGAAGGGAAAGTCAAAGAGCTGCTTGGCATGCGCACACCAGCGGGTGTCGCTGTTGGAGCCGGAGACGAAACGGACGAATAGTCGGTGAACTCTCCCCCCAAAATCACGGCCATCGATCCCGACCCGCGCCGGCCGGAAGCGGTGCGGGTCGAGATTGATGGAAGCCGTTTCGGATCGATTAGCCGGGAGATCGTTGCCCGCGAAGGACTGGTCGTCGGCCAGACCATCCCCGCGGAGCTTCAGGAGCGCCTGAGTGCCGCGGCCGATATTGAAGCGGCGTTCCGGACCATCCTCCGCGCGCTCGAGGTGCGGTCGTATGCCCGGGCTGACCTCGGCCGGCGCCTTCGTCGAAAAGGACATGCGGCAGCAGCCGTCGAGGCGGCGCTCGCCCGGGCAGTCGAGCTGGGACTGCTCGACGACAGCGCGTTTGCCCGGAGCTACGTCGAGACCCGCGCCGCTCGCGGCCGAGGGCCGTCCCGCCTCACCCGAGATCTCCTCGCTATGGGGGTGGAGCGATCCATAATCGACCGGGCGCTGGCAGCGCAGTGGCCGGAGGGCAGCGATCGCGCCGCCGTGCCACTTGCCCTGGCCAAGAAGCGGGTCTCCCAGCTGGGCGCGCTGCCCCGCCAGACCAAGCGCCGGCGGCTCGTGGCGTACCTGGCTCGTCGCGGCTTTACCGGACGGGAGGTAATGGAGATCGTGGATAAGGTTGTTTAGATCAGTCGACTGACCCTGGGCCGCCTCGCCACTCGCCTGCCGTTCCCCCTATATTCTCAGCCATGAACTCCCGCACAATCCGTCGTCTGTTTCTCGACTTCTTCGTCGCTAAAGGGCACCGCGAGGTGCCTTCTTCGTCACTGGTGCCGGCAGACGATCCCACTCTGCTGTTCACCAATGCCGGCATGGTCCAGTTCAAGCGTGTATTCCTGGGCCAGGAGCAGCGAGACTACGTGCGGGCAACAACCTGTCAGAAATGCGTGCGGGCCGGCGGGAAGCACAACGATCTCGAGCAGGTGGGACACACCAAGCGGCACCACACGTTCTTCGAAATGCTGGGAAACTTCTCGTTCGGCGACTACTTCAAGCGCGAGGCGATTGCCTACGCCTGGGAATTTGTCACCAGCTCGAAGTATCTCGGCATCGCATCCAGCCGGCTTCGGGTGACCGTCCATCACAGTGATACCGAAGCCCGGGCCTTGTGGCGTGAGGTCTCCGGCCTGCCTGATCACCGGATCTACGGACTGGGGGACAAAGACAACTTCTGGCAGATGGGGGAGACGGGACCCTGCGGGCCGTGCACTGAGATTTATGTGGACTTGGCGGATGGGCGAAGGGGCGGGGGATGGGAGACTACCGACGTAGCTATCGCGACTGACCGACAGACTGACCGCCTCGCCGACGAGGTCATCTCGCAACACGACTTCGAGCACCTCGCCGAGGAGGGCCGATTCCTCGAGATCTGGAATCTGGTGTTCATGCAGTACGACCGCTCTGCGGATGGGACGCTTACCCCTCTGCCCCAGCCGTCGGTAGA
Source organism: Gemmatimonadales bacterium (assembly GCA_036258655.1). Lineage (GTDB taxonomy): Bacteria > Gemmatimonadota > Gemmatimonadetes > Gemmatimonadales > GWC2-71-9 > CAVVWJ01. The sequence goes on from DATADG010000127.1 coordinate 2,706, forward strand.
CACCGGAGCGGGGCTGGAGCGAATCGCGGCCGTCTTGCAGGGAGAGGACGATAACTTCCACACCGATCTGTTCGAGCCCCTCATCCGGCGTGTCGGTGAGCTGGTAGGTCGCTCGTATGACCGAAACGCCGAGGAGCGCGCCTCCTACAGGGTCCTGGCCGACCACGCACGCGCGGTGAGCTTCCTCCTTGCCGATGGTGTATATCCAAGCAACGAAGGCCGCGGATACGTGCTCCGGCGAATTCTCCGGCGCGCCGTTCGTCATGCCTGGCTACTCGGCCGGCGGGAGCCTACCCTCGCTCCGCTCACGAGCGTTGTCGTAGAGCAGATGCAGGAGACCTATCCCGAGCTCGGAGCCAAGGCCGGCTATATCCACGAGGTCACAGAGACAGAGGAGCAGCGCTTCCTGGAGACCATCGAGGGTGGGCTCAAGCGGCTCGACGAGATCTTTGCCTCTGGCGCGCGGACCATCCCCGGGCCCGACGCATTCAAGCTGTACGATACGTTCGGTTTTCCGATCGATCTGACCCAGATCATCGCCGGGGAGCGCGGAGTGGAAGTCGACGTGGTGGGTTTCGAACGCGCGCTGGACGAGCAACGAAAACGTTCCCGTGCTGCGCGGGAAACGCCGAGTCCAGGAGCTCTCAAGCGCGAGGGGGCTCCCGCGGTGCATGTTCGGCATCCAGGCAAATGGCGGACAGTGAAGCGTGGCAAGCAAAGGTTCGTCGGTTACCAGAAAACGGAAGCCGACACCGACATCCTTGCCTTCCGGCAGGAGGGACCCCGCGTGGAGCTGGTGCTACGTGAAAATCCCTTCTATGCGGAGGCCGGCGGTCAGGTCAGTGATACGGGCGCCGTCCAGGGCCAGGACTGGTCAGTGGCGGTGGACACCGTGCGGAAGGACGAGAAGGGCACGGTAGTGGGCGGGAGCTTCGATCAGGAGTTCGAGCCTGGGGTGCTGCATGCGGCCGTCGACGCGCGCCGGAGGCAGGATATCGAGCGCAATCATAGCGCTACGCACCTGGTGCATTATGTCCTTCGAAAGCAACTGGGTACTCACGTGCGGCAGCAGGGCTCTCTGGTCGAGCCCGACCGTCTGCGTTTCGACTTTTCACACCATGGGCCGCTCGATACCGGCACGGTCCAGAGTATCGAAGCGGAGGTCAACGATCTGTTGTTGGCGAACGAGCCGGTGACCACCCGGGAATTGCCCTACGCCGACGCGCTCGCGCTCGGAGCCATGGCATTCTTTTCCGAAAAGTATGGCGACCGGGTCCGAGTCGTTCAGATGGGGCCATCAATCGAGCTCTGTGGGGGGACCCATGTACGCACAACTGGACAGATCGGAACTTTCCGGTTCTCCGCCCAGTCTGGTGTCGCCGCGGGCGTACGGCGGATCGAGGCGGTCACCGGCTCCGGTGCTTTGCAAGCGGTCCGGCAGCTGGAGCAACGGCTCGCCGCGGTGGCCGATGCCCTGAAGGCCCAGCCAGACCATCTCGTCCGCCGGGTGGAACAGCTGCTAGAGGAGCGCCAACGGCTGGAGGCACGACTCGCGGAGGCGCTTCGAAGTGGTGGCGGCACCACGCCACGGGGAGATGTCTCTCAGGTTGGTGAGGTCGAGCTGACGGTGGCGGAAACTCTCTCAGAAGATCGCGCGGAGCTCGGCCGCATTGCAGATGCGTTCCGGGAGGGCCGGCGCAATGGCGTGCTGGTGCTCTTCAGTTCGAGCGGACGCGGGTCGATCCACGTGACATTAACCGACGACCTGGTGAGTGCCGGGCGAAAGGCTGGGGACCTGGTGAACCGTATCGCATCACTAAGCGGAGGGAGGGGTGGTGGCCGGCCCCACTTTGCCTCCGCCGGTGCCGGAGACCCGTCACGATTGACTGCCGCTCGCGCCGCGACGCCCGACCTGGTGGCCGCCTGGCTGGCTGATGGCCAGGTGGCCCAATCCCGCGGCGGCGCCTGAGCGTGCACGTTGGCTGGCTGGAAGGGCACACCAGTCAGGCTCCCCCCGTTCTTCGTGCCCGCGTTCTCGAGTACGTCGCTGCCGCGAGCGGTCCAAGTCTTCCCGAGGCCCTGGCTGCAGCCGCTCAGACCGCCCTCGCGCGAGTTCTCTCCCACTCCGGTGATCGCTCAGTCGCTCTCGACCTCCTGGCTGCTGACGCGCTGATCACGCTGGCGCTACTGGCCCAGGCAGAAAGCGCTCCGGAGCAGCTCGAACAGTTTGCAGTCTCCGTGTTGCAGGCCCGGCAGCCGTCGTGATCGACCTCCACTGCCATCTGCTGCCCGCTGTGGATGACGGATCCCGATCGGTTGCACAATCGGTGAAGGTCCTTCACGACATGGCCGAACAGGGTGTGACCGACGTCTGCTTGACACCGCACCTTCCGGCGAGCAGGGCGGAGGGTGGCCCGCCGGCAGCGCACGAGCGAGCCTTCGAGTCGCTCCGAGCCGAGGCTCCGGCCACCCCTCGGTTGCACCGCGGCGCCGAGGTGATGCTCGACCGGCCCATCAGCCGCACTGCGGCAGCAGCACGCAACTTGACCCTGGGAGGAAGCCGCTATCTGCTGGTCGAGTTTCCGCGACTGGTGGCGCTCGATACTGTGAGCAACGCGCTCTCACAGGTTTCGAGTACGGGACTGGTTCCCCTCCTGGCACACCCCGAACGATACAGTTGCTGTTCGGTGGACGCGGTGCGTCACTGGAAATCATTTGGCGCGAAGATGCAGGTTGATGCCACCACCTTGTTGACGCCGCAGGCCAGAGGCCAACGCGCTCGGCAGCTCGTGCGCGAGGGACTCGCCGACATCCTCGCCGGAGACAACCACGGGGATGATCGATCTATTGCCACCGGCGCGCGCTTTCTCCGCGCTCAGGATGGGGCCGAGCAGGCCGCTCTCCTGGCGGTACGCAATCCCGGCGCCATTCTGGCTGACCAGCCGGTCTCACCGGTGCCTCCATTGCGCATACGACAGAGCTGGATGCGAAAGATCAGGGAATTCCTCGAGGGTGGTAAATGACCCAGCACCAGATCGAGCACGGTCTGGAGGTGTTGGCGCAGGCTGCGCTCGCGGCAAAATCCTTGAGCCCACAGGTCGCGAAGCTGGCGTCGCGCTACGCGCAGGTGCTTCGGAGTGGCGGGACACTCTTTTTCTGCGGCAATGGCGGGAGTGCGGCCGATGCTCAACATCTCGCGGCGGAATACGTCGTCCGCTACGTCTCAAACCGTCCTGCGTTGGCAGCGGTGGCGCTCTCGACGGACACCTCGCTGTTGACCGCCGCAGGCAACGACCTCGGATTCGACCAGATCTTTGCCCGCCAAGTCGAAGCCCTGTGCGACCAGGGAGACCTTCTCATCTTCCACAGCACCAGCGGCCGAAGTCCCAATCTGCTTGCCGCCGCCCAGGCTGCGCGTCAACGACGGGTCTCGACGGTTGCGTTTCTGGGTAAGGGCGGAGGTCCGCTCGCCGGGCTGGTTGATGACGCGCTGATCGTCGAATCTCAGCAGACGAGTGTGATTCAGCTGATTCACCTGACGCTCGAACACCTGATCGTAGAGGCCGTCGAGCGCGAGCTGTTCGGCGGATGATAGAGCTTGCCGGTCAGGTTGCGCTGGTCACCGGAGGGAGCCGAGGCATAGGCAGAGCGACGGCGTTGTTGCTGGCGCGTGCGGGTGCCGACGTTGCTGTCACGTTTCATAATCGAGCCGATGCCGCTGAGGCGACCGCACGGGAGATCGAGCGGCTGGGGCGCCGCGTCTATGTCGGTGGAGGGGATCTTGCCGAGCCTGAGGTGGTCGACCGGCTTCTCTCCGGCGTGAGGCGCGAATTCGGCGCCTTGGACATGTTCGTGGCGAATGCCGGCGTGTGGCCCTCCGAAGATGCAGCGCTCAGGACGCTGTCACTGGCCCGCTGGCGGAAGACTCTGGCGGCCAATCTGGATTCGGTGTTTCTCTCCACCCGCGCCGCATTGGATCTGATGCGGCCGGGCGGACGGGTGGTCATCGTGGCCAGCACCGCCGGTCAGCGTGGAGAAGCGTATCATAGCGATTATGCGGCTACGAAGGGTGCCGTTATTGCACTCACGAAATCACTCGCCATCGAACTGGCGCCTGCGATCACGGTCAACTGTGTCGCACCAGGCTGGGTGGAGACCGACATGAGCCTGCCGGCGCTTACCCAGGAGAATCGGGAGCGCATCAGGCAGAGCATCCCGCTTCAGCGCATCGCCACCGCTGACGATGTGGCCGGGCCGATTCTCTTTCTGTGCAGCTCCCTCGCGCGGCATCTCACCGGTGAGATCCTCAATGTGAATGGTGGAAGTGTGCTGTGTGGATGAGAACGTGAACAGCGAAAAGTGAACAGTGAATGATTCACCTCCTCTTCACCGGCGGCACCATATCGATGCAGCGGGACCAGACTGTCGGCGGCAATCTGCCCACCCACGGTGGGGAGGCTCTGGTGCGATTTGCCGGGGGACTCGACAGCATCAGTCCTTATCGAATCGAAAACTGGGCCATGGTTCCGGCGGGTCACTTGGATCAGGACCGTTTATGGCACCTCCGGGAGCGGATTCGAGAAATTCCCCAATCAGGAGAGGTGCGCGGAATCGTAGTCACCCACGGGACCGATATTATCGAAGAGAGCGCATACCTGCTGGACCGTACGTTGCCCGGCTCAGTACCGGTGGCGATCACTGGCGCGATGCGCACCTCGAGCGATGACGGCTGGGACGGCCCCCGCAATCTTCGCGATGCGGCGGTTGTCGCCGCCGACGGCCGGAGTGCCGTTCATGGTGTCATGGTGGTGTTCAATGGGAAGGTGTTCACTGGCAGGCACGCAGCGAAAGTACACGCAACTGACATTGACGCCTTTGCGGCTCCTCATGCTGGGCCGATTGGAGGAGTAGCCGATGGGGCGGTAGTGTTTACCACAGGGCAGGGCAGTGCGGCGAGGCACTCGTTATCTCCGCGGAGTCTCACCGGTAGAGTAGCATTGATCTCCATGGTGGTTGGCGACGACGGCACGCTGCTGGATCTCGCCAGACCTACCCACAACGGGGTCGTCGTCATCGGCTTCGGCAGCGGAAACGTGCCGCCGGGTGCGGTGCCGGCGTTGGAGCGGTGGATCGATGCAGGCAAGCCGGTCGTGCTTGCCAGCCGCTGCCTCTATGGCCAAGTGACTCCACTCTATGCTTTCGAGGGCGGCGGACGAAAGCTGATCGACATGGGCGTAATTCCAGCCGGGCCTCGAACTCCTTCCCAGGCAAGGATGGAGCTGACGATCGCCCTCTCTGCCGGAGTGCAGTACGGGAGTTGACGTGAGCTTCCCCGCAGCTCTGGACATTCCCGAGCCCGTTCTCGAGATCGCGCGCACACTCGAACAGGCAGGGTACGAGGTCTGGTGTGTCGGCGGCGCGTTGCGCGACGCTCTCCTGGGACAATCCCCACGGCAGTATGATCTGGGGCACACCATTCTGGACCTGGCCACGTCGGCCACGCCGGATCAGGTCCGGAGTCTTTTTCGCAGGTCCGTGGCGACGGGCATCAAGTATGGTACGGTCGGCGTCTTCGACCGACGCGGCGTGCTGCACGACGTCACCACGTTCCGTCGCGACGTAGAAACCGATGGCCGCCATGCCGTCGTCCAATACGGCGTTTCACTGGAGGAGGATCTGGCGCGTCGGGATTTCACTATCAACGCGATTGCTTACCACCCACTCCGGCACGAATGGCGGGATCCGTTCAGCGGCGCCACGGACCTGGAAAAGCGGCTAATCAGGGCTGTCGGTCGACCGGCAGAACGATTTCAGGAAGATTACCTGCGCATCCTTCGGGCTCTACGATTCGCCGCGCGGTTCGACTTTACCATAGACCCTGATACGTGGACAGCGGCTCGGGCCGCCGCTCCAGGGCTGGCTCAGCTCTCTGCGGAGCGCGTCCGGGAGGAATGGTTCAGGGGCCTCCAGACTGCACGCTCGATCACCCGGTTCGCCACGCTATGGACCGATGTGGGCGCTGCGCGCATCTGGATTCCCGAGCTGGAGCGTGGCCCGTTTGCAGACGGACAGGTATCCGAGCCGCCGACCTCCATGCGAGATCCAATCCTCTTGACCGCCTATCTCACCTCGAGCCCCGCATCCGTTCTCCGGCGACTGAAGGCCTCGAACGCCGAGATCGATCGTGCCGAGCAGATCGAGAACGGGCCTCGGGAGCCGGCAGGCTCGAACGAGCAGTTGGTGCGCCGCTGGCTTGCTGCAGTCGGCGGTTCGGCTGATGACCTGACAGCGCTCTGGCGGCTGCGCAACCAGCGTGAGCCCTCCTGGTCTCACACAGTGCGACAGATCAAAGAGCGGAAGGATCCGCTGACGCGGTCGGACCTCGCGATCTCAGGGGCCGACCTTCAGGGGGAAGGTTTGAGCGGTGTCGAGATCGGGCGAACTCTGGCCTTTCTCCTCGATCGCGTGCTCGACGATCCATCCCTCAATACGCGTGATCGCCTTTTGGCTCTGGTCCGGGACCGTCGGTGAGCCCGATCGGCTTCGCGGTGGCTGCGGCGCTGGGAAATGTTGCCGGAGCGCTGGCGGTAGTGCGACACCTCCGGCGCGGGCTCAGACTGATCGATGCCTGTTTGGCATTCGGGGCCGGCTTCATGCTTGCCGTTACTCTGCTGGGTGTCTTGCCTGAGACCGTGGGAACATCCCCTGCGGCGGTGTTGTACATCCTGCTGGGATACTTTGCCGTGCACCTGGCTCAGCACGTCTTCACGACCCACTTCCATTTCGGTGAGGAGACGCACCGGCTGACCGCTGCGGCGGGGTTCTCCGCCCTGCTCGGGCTCATGCTGCACACCTTCTTTGACGGTGTCGCCATTGCCAGTGGCTTCCTCGTCTCGGACCGGCTGGGAGTGCTGCTCTTCCTGGCGGTGCTCCTGCACAAACTGCCCGAGGGTGTGACTATCGCCAGCGTTATCATCGCAGGCGGACAAAGCCGGGCTCGGGCAGTCGGCGGGGCCGCCATTTTGGGTGGGGCCACGATCCTCGGCGTGCTGCTGACTGAGCGCGTCGCTGCGTTGGCCCAGCACGGCCTGGCTCTTTCAGCCGGCGTCACGCTGTATGTGGCTGCATCCAATCTGGTCCCGGAGTTTCAGGCCAAGCGTGGATGGCTCACCACCATAGCCTTTCTCGGCGGGGCTTTAGCATACTTCGGTACCGAGCGGCTCCTCCGGACAATGGTGCAGCAGTGAGCCACAGGCGCGAAGGTCGTAGTGGGGGTAACCAAATGTCATTGGCGGGTCAGCTGTAGTGCCGCGCAGGTCTGCCCATCCGCGCCAGGACTCGCTCTTCACGGCAGGACGAGAAACTCGCCCTTTGGCTGCTCGGATGCGACCGACGACGCTGGATGAGTTCGTGGGTCAGGAGCACCTGTTGGGGCCGGGCAAACCTCTGCGCGATGCCATGGAGCGTGGCACGCCCGGATCGATGATCTTCTGGGGCCCGCCCGGGACCGGCAAGACAACACTCGCACACCTCATCGCCAGCACCACAGCACGGACTTTCGTGCCGTTCAGCGCTGTCAGTGAGGGCGTGCCGCGCATCCGGGAGATCATCACCGACGCGCGCACTCGACTCGAAAGCGGCGGTCCCGGCACGATTCTTTTCATCGATGAGATCCATCGGCTGAACAAGGCGCAGCAGGACAGCCTGCTGCCGCCGGCGGAGGATGGCACCGTCACCCTCATCGGGGCCACGACAGAAAACCCGAGCTTCGAGGTCATCGGCGCGCTGCTCTCGCGAACCAGGGTGTTCGTCCTCCAGCCGCTCAGCGTGGAGCAGATCGAGCGGCTGGTCCAGCGGGCACTCCAGGATCGGGAGCGGGGTTTAGGCGAGTGGGAACTGGTGGTGACACCGGAGGCTCTGACGCTCATTGCGACCGAGGCCGATGGTGATGCCCGCCGCGCTCTCACTGTCCTCGAGGCTGCCGCCGCACATGTCGGTCCGAAGGGTGAAATCACCGTCGAGGTCGCCCGTGAAGCGATGCAGAAGCGCTTCGCCCGCTACGACAAGGCAGGTGAGGAGCACTTCAATCTTCTGTCCGCCTACCACAAATCCCTTCGGGGCAGCGATCCACAGGGCGCGCTGTATTGGATGGCGCGGATGATCGATGGCGGAGAAGATCCCATGATTTTGTTCCGCCGCGCCATCGCCATGGCCGCGGAGGACATTGGCCTGGCCGATCCCCACGCCCTAGTGATGGCAGTTGCGGCTCGCGACGCATTTCACATGCTTGGTCCACCGGAGGGATATCTGCCGCTGGCCCAAATGACCATCTATCTCGCCACCGCACCCAAATCGAACAGTGCCAAGGTGGCGCTGGGCGCCGCTCTGGATGCAGCGAAGCAAACCCCAGCGGCGCCAGTGCCGTTGCACATCCGGAACGCGCCGACTCCGCTGATGAAGGAGTTGGGCTATAACCGTGGGTACCGCTACGCCCATGCCTCGCCTGATGCCTATTTGCCACAGGAGTATTTGCCCGAGCAGTTGCGTGATGCGCTGTTCTATGTTCCGGGTCCGTTCGGCCAGGAAAAACAAATCGCGGAACGGCTCGAATGGTGGGCGAGCCTGAAAAAAGGGGAAGAAGCGCGTGAGCCGGATGACAAAAGCGTGAGCGGGGAAGGACAGAATTGAGGTTTCCTGACACTGTGACACGCGGCACGGTCCCTGCTGGCTAACAGCTCCAACGTGAGGCTAACAGGAGAACTTATATTCCCTATGAGCGGTATGCTGCTGGAGCAGCAATGAACCTAAGGCCCATACTTGCACTCGCCTGTCTTGGGTGCAGTGGCTTCGGCGACAACTTCAGAGAGCCCGAGGTACGTCTGGAGCAAGCTGTGGTTCGTGGGATAGGTCTCGCCGGCGGCAATCTCGATCTCGTGGTGACGGTACAGAATCCCAACAACTTCACACTACGGGCCGACAAGCTTGAGGTGGGGTTTGACGTTGAGGGCTCCCACCTGGGTGACATCACCTATGATGAGGACTTCTCCGTAACGAAGAACGGCGAAACGACGTTGACTCTACCGCTCCGTTTTGGTTGGGTGGGGGTCGGCCGAGCCGTGTGGGCAGCCCTGGGATATGGCGACCTTCCCTATAAGATGAAAGGGCAAGCTACGATCAAGATCCCGGGCGGATTCCGAAAGGTCGTATCATTCAGCCACGAGGGCCGCGCCCCGTTGACCCGGCCAGAAGGAGAAGCCTTCATTCAATGGGGTGCCGGACGTTCATGAAAGGAAAGAGCAGCTTATCCGAGAACTGATCCCAGTACGCGATCCCATCGAGCGGGTGGTCTTGGTCGCCGCGCCTCGCAAGGGATCGCCCGACGCGCGCCACGTCAGTGAGCACCTCGAGGAGCTAACCCGGCTGGTGGACACCGCGGGCGCTGAGGTGGTGGGCCGCATCTCGCAGCATATCGCAGCACCCAATCCCGCAACGCTCATCGGGGAGGGGAAGGTGGAGGAGGTGGCCGGCGAGGTCGCCGCTGCCGATGCCTCTCTCGTGATCTTCGACGAGGAGCTGTCCCCAGTGCAGGGGGCCAACCTCGAACGCGAGCTCAAGGTCCGCGTCATGGATCGGGCCGAGGTCATCCTCGACATCTTTTCCACCCGCGCGCGCAGCCATGAAGCCAAGCTCCAGGTGGAGTTGGCCCAACTGGAGTACCTGCTCCCTCGGCTTACCCGTATGTGGACCCACCTCTCCCGAATTCGGGGAGGCATCGGTCTCCGCGGGCCCGGCGAGACCCAGCTCGAGACCGACCGCCGGATTATCCGCCGCAAGATCCAGGGACTCAAGGCCAAGCTGAAGGACGTCGAAAAACATCGGGAGAACCTGCGCGCAGGACGAGATCCCATGCTGAGTGTGGCGCTGGTCGGCTACACCAACGCTGGAAAGTCCAGCATCCTACGAAGCCTCTCCGGTCAACACGAGATCGTGGTGGAGGATCGACTGTTTGCCACACTGGATACATTGACCCGCGAGGTGGATCTCGGTGAGAATCAACGGGCGCGAGTGACGGACACAGTCGGCTTTATCCGTAAGCTTCCTCACCACCTGGTGGCGAGCTTTCGGGCCACGCTCGAGGAGGCGCGCGCCGCCGACGTTCTGCTCCACATCGTGGACGCCGGTCATCATGACTGGGAGGGCCAGCTTCGGGTGGTGGAGAAGGTGCTCGCCGAGCTCGGCCTGGCCGACCGGCCGATCATTCTGGTCTTCAACAAGATCGACGCAGTGCCTGATGCCGCGGGATTCGCCCGGCGCGTCAGAGAGCTTCACCCCACGGCGATTCTCACGAGCACGATGCGAACCGATGGCCTGGCGTCGCTTAAGGCGCGGCTCCGCGAATTGGATCGCGCGGGCCGCGTCACTGTCCGCGTTCGAACAGGAATCGGTGATGGGGCCAGACTGGCTGAGCTCTACCGCGAGGGCGAGGTACTCAGCCGTGAACAGGACGGCGAGAGTTACGAGCTGCTGGTGCGGATGGAACCCTCCAAAGTAGCCCGGTTCCGGCAAGCCGGCTTCGATGTGATAGAGAAGCCGGTCGAGCCTGTGCGGCTGAAGCGCGCCAGCGGGTAATCGGGTCAGCAGTAAGGCGGGAGCTGGAAACTGGGTGCGCCGGCCAACAATGAAGGGGCCGGAAGCATGAGCTTCGGCCCCTTCGCCCGCTTACCCGCTGTCGCGGTTACCTACCGCCTGACAATACCTGCTCCAGGATCAACCATCGGTTCATACCGGCAAACTTCTGGTGCATCCTGGTGGACGGAGCTGCCCCGTTCTCGTCCTCCTCGATCTGCAGATCGGCCAGAGCATCGAGCCCGCTCTTCAGGAACTTGCGTAGTCCCTTCTCCAGCGCCATTCCCGCAGTGCGGAAGTTAAACAGGGTGGAGAACTGCAGGACGTACCCCAGATCCGCCAGCTGTTGGTTGGTGATCAGCGTACCGGCCTTCTTTGCTTTGCCGAAGTACAGCGAGGGCGACAGGTTGAAGCCGAGCATCTGGTCGGGGTAGTACTTCCGCACTCCCTCGGAAAACTCCTGCGGCTGGTCGATCTCAGTGTTGTTGAACTCCGGCCAGATCACGTCCACACCCAGCTCGGCTGCTTCCCAGGCGTCTTCCACAGCCATCTTGACCCCACCCGCCTCGCGGTCCGGTAATGCCCCGTCAATCGAGTCGGTCCGGGCGATGACCACAACATCAACGCCTGTGGCCTGAGCCGCGGCTTTAATCGCCTTCAGCTTGGCCAGCCATTCCTTTCGGGGAACCAGCACCTTGTTGCGCTTCTGCTTGCCGACATTCACGATGTGCCCGCAAGTGCGGTTGGCCGGATCTTGATTTTCCAGGTGTACGCCGGCCGCCCGGGCACGGATAAGCTCGACGGCCAGGGTGAAGGTCTGGGTCGGTCCGCCGAAGCCCGCTTCCATGTCCACGAAAGCAGGAGGCGCCTCGAGGATCTCCTTCCCATCCGTGTCGTAGTAATGGGTATTCCGCGCGCCTTCGATCCCCATCCACATCTCGTGGACCAGCTTCACCATATCGTGCGAGGCATAGATTCCGATGTCGGGGAACATGCTTTTCGTGGCGGCGAGCTGCCATCCACTCCCATATAGCGCCTTGAAGCCGAGGCGGGTCATGATCGCCGCGGTGAAGGCGTCATATGCTCCGGCTGTGTGGAGAAATGACTTCTGGCTTCGTGCCTCGTGAAGCAGGCGCCGAAACTTGTCGGCCGGCACCTCGGTTTCCGGTGGAGCAAAAAGCTTTTGGAGCGCCTCTGCGGGGTAAACCGCGTTGGCGGAGACGGGGCGAGTCGCGGTGGCCATCAAGGGTCTCCTTGGGAGGTGCAGCGGGAGCTTGTGAAACTATTCACATGATAATGTCCGCATCTCAATCTCGCCAGACGACTCGTTCCTGCCAACAGCGCAATGCCTTGCAGGCCCTGCTCCTGCTATACTTACCCCCCATCGTGGACACCCCCGGGATGTTCATCACCAAGCCGTTCGTCACGGACCGCCGGATCCGGTTCGCGCTCGTGGGGTGCGGCCGGATCTCGGCTAATCACTTCGCTGCGATCGAGAAGCATGCCGAGCGTGCGGAGCTGGTGGGTGTGTGCGATGTCGATCCGGCGGCCCTGCGGAAGGCGGAGGAGCGCACCGGCGTCCCCGGCTTTCGCTCACTCGACGGACTGCTGGCCGGAACCGATGCAGACGTAGTGATTCTAGCGACGCCGAGCGGGTTGCACGCTGATCAGGCGGTGCAGGTGGCCGAAGCCGGTCGTCATGTGATGACCGAAAAGCCAATGGCTACCAGTTGGCAGGATGGCAAACGAATGGTTCACGCCTGCGACCTCGCCGGCGTCCATCTCTTTGTCGTGAAGCAGAACCGCCGCAATGCCACCTTGCAGCTCTTGAAGCGTGCGGTGGAGAAACGGCGGTTCGGCCGCATTTACATGGTGAATATCAACGTGTTCTGGAGCAGGCCGCAGTCCTACTACGACAGTGCTCCGTGGCGCGGTACCTGGGAGTTCGACGGCGGTGCGTTCATGAACCAGGCGAGCCACTATGTGGACCTGCTGGACTGGCTGATCGGCCCGGTCGAAAGCGTGCAGGCATACACGGCTACCCTCGCGCGGAACATTCAGGTGGAGGACACCGGCGTGGTCAGTATCCGGTGGCGGACCGGCGCGCTAGGCTCGATGAACGTGACGATGCTGACATACCCCAAGAACCTCGAGGGCTCAATCACCATCATCGGAGAGAAGGGAACCGTGCGTGTTGGTGGGGTGGCGGTGAACCGGATCGATCACTGGGAGTTCGCCGAGCCCGATCCGGACGACCAGCGTATAGAGCAGGCGAGCTACGAGACTACATCGGTCTATGGCTATGGCCATCCGCTCTACTACGACAACGTGATCAAGTCGCTTCGGGGAGAGGCCACCCCCGACACCGATGGCCGTGAGGGGCTGCATTCCCTGGAGATTCTCATCGCGACCTACCTCTCCGCCCGGGATGGGCGGCGGGTTGCCCTGCCGCTGGAATACTAGCTTCACCCTGCACACACGTTCGCTTCGGTGACGAATTTTCTGGTGACCGGGGGCGCCGGTTTTATCGGGGCGAACTTCATTCAGTACTGGCTGAGCCGGCATTCCGCCGACTCGGTGGTGGTGCTCGACGCCCTGACCTATGCCGGGAATCTCGCCAGCCTGGAGCCGGTACTCTCGAGCCCTCGCGTTGTCTTCGTGCGCGGTGACATCGGGACGCCCGGTCTGGCCGAATCACTGGTGCGGGACCATCGGCTAACGGTCATCATCCACTTCGCAGCGGAGTCGCATGTCGACCGCTCGATTGCCGGCCCGGATCCATTCCTCCAAACGAACGTGCTCGGCACCCACGAACTGCTCAAGGCTGCTCGGCTGACGTCTTGTGGATTCCATCACATTTCCACGGACGAGGTGTACGGGTCGCTCGGACCCGACGATCCGCCGGTGACCGAGGAGAGTCCCTATCGGCCCAGCTCGCCGTACGCTGCAAGCAAGGCGGCGGCGGATCATCTGGTCCGGGCGTATCACCGCACCTACGGCCTACCCATCACCATTACGAACTGCTCGAACAACTACGGTCCCTACCAATTCCCCGAGAAGCTGATCCCGCTCGCCATCGTCAACGCTCTGGAGGGCAGGCCGATTCCGATATATGGAGATGGGCAACAAGTGCGGGACTGGCTGTACGTAGAAGATCACTGCAGGGCTCTGGAGCAGGTGCTTGGGACCGAACCGAAGGGCGACACCTATAACATCGGCGGACGAACAACCCTGACGAACCTGGCAGCGGTCCGGCTGCTTTCGATGCTGATCGATGAGGCGTTCGCCGCCGACCCCGGGCTGTCGAGGCGGTTTCCCCGTAGCCCTGCCGCCCAAGGCCGGACGGCATCTCTGATCACTCACGTGACCGACCGACCGGGGCACGACCGGCGCTACGCCATGAATGCCGAGAAGATCGAGAACGAGCTGGGTTTTCGTCCTGCGGAGACTTTCGAGAGCGGCATTCGACGAACCCTAACCTGGTATCTCGCACACGAAGAATGGTGGCGCCGAGTCATGGATGGGAGCTATCGCGAGTGGATGCGTGCACAGTACGGATCTATCGTGTCGTTCTGACCCGTATTGGAACACCGAGAGTACGTCGAGCTTGCAATCGGGAGTCACTCAGTCTACTCATGGGGGCTCTAGGCTTGCGCCCGGCTTCGTCTTAGCTACCTTCGGCCGGTCGTGCAAGATTTGGCGCATGACTTGCTAAACAGCGCCGCGTTTAAGGGTTAAACAGCTGTCGCTGACACGCTCTCGTGCCGGTGGCGGCTCGGCAAGATGATTGGAGACGACGTTTGCCCCCTGAGATATGTCCGCGGTAGGCCAGCCCTCCCTCGAACGGTTTCCTGGCGCGTCGGCGGCCACCGAGCTCGCCGTCGGACCCAGTGCGGTACCCGCCGCAACCCAGCCCACCCGAACAACTCCAGCACGCCTTGCGCTCACCCAGCGAGCCCCGCAGATCATGCGCCGGCATCTGGTTCGAGCGGCCGTTCGCGTATCCGTGCTCGTCGCCGGAGATGCTGTAGCGTTGCTCATCTTGCGGGTCCTGCTGCACGGAGTGCGGGATGTGGGTTGGCTGGGACCGGCAACGAGCACGCTGATCAATAAGATCGTCCCTCAGGGGGCGCTTCCGCTGGTTCAGCTTCTTCCGGCGGTCCTGCTGGGGCTCATCGCGCTCGACACATATGGAGCGAGCGATCGGCGCCGGGATGCGGGCCGGCTCGTCGCTGGCGCCACATTGGGGCTGGCCCTCCCGTTCTGGGGCCATCTGTGGAACCATTTTTCACCTCTGTTACTGCCCGGATTCATCCTGCTGGCCGGCCTGATCGGGTTGACGCTGATCATCGAGCGCTACTTGATCGATCACGCTGTCCGAGTCTTATGGCCCATTGGGGCCGGCGCCGCCCGTGCTCTTCTTGTCGCCCGGCCGGAGCACACCAGGCAGGCGTTGGAGCACCCGTCGCTCTCCGATGCTCGTTCCTTCGCAATTGGTGGGATTCTGGATCCGGATGAGTTTGGCAGGCAGGCCGGCCACGCTGGGTTCACCCGGTTATGCCAGACGCTCAAGCGCCACAAGGCGGACACTGTCGTTCTGAGCGGCCCACTGGGCGACGACGAGCTGGCGCTGGTAATCGATGCGGCCGGGGCGGCGGGCTGTCAGCTCTACGCCTTACCTCGAGCGTTTGCGGTGGGTGGGGTGGAGTCCCGAATGATGTGGAGCCGGGGCGCTCCTCTCATCGCGCTCAATCGGCCCGGTCTCAGGGGGCGGCAGCTGCTGGTCAAGCGGTCACTGGATGTGATCGTCTCCGGAGTCGGCATGGCACTCCTGAGCCCGCTCTTTGCCCTTATCGCAATCGCGATCTACATCTCTTCTCCGGGACCGATCTTCTTCCGCCAGACCCGAGTCGGTTTGGGCGGGAGACTCTTCAAGATCACAAAATTCCGCAGCATGGTGCCGGGTGCCGAGGCCCGGATGCTCGACCTCGCGCCCAAGAGCTTGTACAGCGATCTCCGGCTCTTCAAGGTCAAGGACGATCCGAGAGTGACCAGAGTGGGGGCATTTCTTCGGAGAACCAGTCTCGATGAGCTCCCGCAGCTGTGGGATGTGTTCGTGGGGGAGATGTCGCTGGTGGGGCCGCGGCCTCCTCTGCAGGCCGAAGTCGACCTCTACGAGGAGCATCACTATACTCGCTTCGACGTAAAGCCCGGCATGACCGGTCCATGGCAGGTCAGCGGCCGCAACCTGATCACCGACTTCGAGGAAATCATTCGGCTCGAGACGGACTACATTCGTGAGTGGACCATCTGGAAGGATCTGGGAATCCTGCTGAAAACCGTACCCGCCGTTCTCTACATGCGGGGAGCGAACTGAAGCTCTTATCTGCCGCTGCCTGCCCGTATCACAAGCGAAGCCCGGAATAACCCGCCTAAGACCACTGGCCGTTGGGCAACATTTGCGACCCAACGCGCCGGTGCTGCACCCGCTCCAACAGCTTTCTGGCCACATAGCCGAGAGAGGTTCCCGGTGCAGTGCGCAGTGCTCTCAGGTATGCGGTAACCGCCTGTACCAGGTCACGTCGGCGAACCGCGTTGGCCGCGCACACTGTCCATCCTCGCGCCACATCCTGCGGCAGGGAACGCTTCAGGTAAGGTAGATGGCGCCGAAGCGCGCGCTCGGCGCTGGTACGTATGGCAATGCGGTTGGCGGAATTAGTCAGGGACTGGTCGTGCCAGCGGTATTCGTAGAGGGTCTTGTGCAGCGGCGCCAGCTCGAAATAACGGTAAGCTCTGAGCCAGTATTCGTAGTCTTCCCCTAGGAACAGCTCGCTGTCATAGCCGCCCAGAGTCTCGTACACACTTCTGCGGTACAGGAAGCAGGCCCCGACAGCGTCCACATACGCCAGCCTTGAGGCAGGCAGCGCCGGGAAATCCTGCATGTATTGACCCGCCTGGTCGATCAGAACGCAGTCGGTGTAGACGACCCCCACACCAGGATGCTCCTCTAGGAAACGGGTCATCTCTTCGAGGGCTGTCGGCAGAAAGCGGTTATCGTCCGAAGTCCACGTCAGGTACTCACCCCGAGCAGCCGCATGACCCGTGTTCAGGGCCTCGGGTAGCTTTTTGTTGACCTCGTGCCGGATGCTTCGGATGCGCGGATCCCGCCTGGTGTACTCCTGAATGATCTGAGGGGTGGCATCGGTGGAACAGTCATCGACGACGATCAGCTCCCAGTGCTGGTAGGTCTGAGCCAGACAGCTGTCGATGGCCTCACGCAGGTACCTGGAGCCATTGTAGGTCGGCAGTACTATCGAGATCAGCGGCTGACGATCGCTTGGTATACGGAGGCTGGGGTGGGCGACCTGCGGGGCCGAATCACTGGCGAGCACTCGCATCAAAGCGTCTCCAAAGCTCAACTGGTCGACTTGAGTCCGACAGTAACAAGCAAATATCCTTGATCTTGCAGCAATGGATCTTCTGGCGGCAGACTCCTCCACCAGTCGGAAACGAGTGCATAAATACCCGGATCGGTTGGACGCAGCAATAGCGGCGCCTCGTCGGGAACGATGGTGAACTCGCGAATGGAGTGAAGTCCCGCAGCTTCAAAAATCGGCGCCAGCGTGGCTTTGGGCAGCTCACGGCCATACGGCCACAGGCCGGCGTCCTCCATGAGTTGCTTTCCCAGGCGATAGAACACTGACCTGGCGTTCGGCACCAGCGAGATGACGCCTTTGCGTGAGATCCGGGCCATTTCCTTGAGAATTGGGCCCAGCTCCTCGTCAGTCCAATGTTCCAGGACTCCGCTGCTCCAGACCCAGTCCACTGCCGCATCCGGCCACGGCAGCGGCTGCGTGAGATCGGCCAGCGTGCATCGAGGCGCCGGCAGCTTTGAACGTTGAAACAGGGAGGCCGCCCGCTCGAGGATCTGCGGGCTGAAGTCACATAGCTCTATGACGCGGCCCGCCACGGCCAGCTCAGCGGATAACCGCGCGTAACCGCATCCCGCCTCGAGCAGGACATCCCCTTCACCGGTCAACTCGAGCACTGCACGAGCAACCGGGCTCCGGACCTGATTAACGGTCTCTCCCATCTCGGGGTACAACTCAGACCATTCGGCAGCCGAGTTGGGCCGGTGTGTCTGCGTCGGTTGGGTTCTCCGGAGAAGCGATAGCCGCGCTGTCCGCGAAACCCGCCACACGCCGTCCAATGCCCGAGCCGCCAGCCGGGTCAACCCCATAGTCGTTCTTCAGTCGGGCGGTTTACATACCCGGTTGCCTTTTTCGGAGCTTCGTTCCTTCGCACGTAAAGCCAGAAATAGGCGAACTGGATCGCGGTATGAATGGAGTACGATAGGACGTAGGCGAATGCCAGTCCCAGCGCGCCTGCACGCGGTATCGCCACGAGCGCCGTTCCGATCATGCATGCGGCCCAGACACTATTGAACAGAAATCCAATCCACATGGCCCCCGTACTGCTCAGGAGTCCTCCCACCACGACACCGGCAGACAGCAGTACGGAGACGATCATGATCAGGTAGAAGACCCCAGTCCCCGCCTCGAACCCTCTGCCGTACAATTGCATGATTGGTCTGGCGAAGAGACCGAAACTCAGCGCCAGGGCACCTACCACGCCCACGCTCAGAGTCAATGTCCTGATCAGCACTCGCCTGAGCTGCTCGTATTCCCGTGTGGCATGCAGCTGGGTCATGATGGGAAGCAGTGGCGTGAGCACAATACTCGGCACATACATGAGGATCGTGCGCCACTGGTTCGCTGCATTGAAGAGTCCCATCTCGCCGTAACCGCCCGGAGTGTTGACCAGGATGGCGTTGGTCACCCATACCACCGGGGCGACCATGACTCCATTCAGGAGCGCCGGAAAGGCCAGTGTCCAGAGCACCCGCCGCTCCCGCCAGCTGGCCCGGAAGTGCACCGGGATCCCCGCACGCACCAATGCGCGGTGGTACACTACCGACAAAGTCACCAGCGAGAGTGCCGCACCGACCATCGATCCCCACATTGCACCGGATAGATCAGCCAGCACGGCCCCGACCGTCGTCAGGCCGACGGTGATGACTGCCATTGCGGTGACCAGGATGTTCTGCGCCCGGAACTCTTCGAGGCCCGCCAACACTCCCCGCTGGACTCCGGTGACCGCGCCGAACAGGAGAATTGGTGACGCAATCCTCAGCGCTCCAGCCAGATCCTCGCTCCCGAGAAAGCGCCGCGCAAACGGCTGAGCACCGCCGGCTAAAGCCAGTGTGACCAGAAGACCGGCAGCTCCGGCCACCAAAAGTGAGAGGCCGATTACGCGACCGGTCTCCTCCTTGTTGGTCACAATCGACTCAGCGACGTGCTTGGTGGCCACATATCCCATCGAGAGCCCGGCGAATACAGAGAACATCCCGATGGTGCTTTGGAGGATGCCGTATTGGCCAAAGCCCTCCTTCCCGAGAATGCGGGCCAGAAGGACCGAACCGATGGCTATGATGCCCTGTCCCACGATGCTGCCGATGGTGGTCCAGAACACCCCGCCCGCCAGCCTGCGCCGGATGGTTCCCTGCGGCAGCGCAGCGAGTGTCCGCGCCCGGAGCCGGGACATCAGCGTCATAGAGCTTCTGTGTGGGAGCCCAGATCCGATCCGCGACAGCGCTGCTGCAGTTGAGTCTCCACATACTCGATCAGCTCCCGCCGAAACCGAGGCGGGGCAAACCGGAGAGCGTTCTGCCTGCATGCCTCTGGTTGAATCACCCTTCCTTCGAGCTCAAAACGCTGGACCGCGTCGACGATGGCGCCGACGGTCTGCTCCTCGAAGAAGAGGCCGGTTGGCTCGGCTTCCCCCAGGGGCCGGATCGTATCCCGAGCGCCACCTTTCCCATAGGCGATCACCGGAGTACCGCAGGCCTGCGCCTCGAGCGGCGCGATACCAAAGTCCTCTTCCGCGGCAAACACGAAGGCCTGAGCCCTACGGAGC
>DATADG010000128.1:0-5004 GCA_036258655.1 Gemmatimonadales bacterium
AGGGCAGGCCGCCGTGCCTCTCCGCGGAAAGTGAAATGGCTGAAGAACTCGTAAACGTAACAATCGATGGTGCTCCGGTGAGCGTCCCTAAGGGGACGACCATTATTGAAGCCGCTAAGATGGCCGGAATCCTGGTGCCGCATTACTGCTACCACCCATCGCTCCCGTCACCCGCCGTGTGCCGGATGTGCCTGGTGGATGTGGAGAAGGCGCCCAAGCTGATGCCTGCCTGTGTCACCCAGGTGGCTGAAGGCCAGGTGGTCCATGTCGAGAGTGACAAAGCCAAGAAGGCGCGCGAGGGTGTACTCGAGCTGCTCCTGATCAACCACCCGCTGGACTGTCCCATCTGCGATCAGGCCGGCGAATGTGAGCTTCAGGATTACGTGTTCCAGGAGGGTCGTGCAGGCACCCGGTATGCCGAGTACGCCAAACGCTATAGTCCGGTGGAGGACTTTGGCTCGGACGTCCTCTATGTGCCGAACCGCTGCATCCTGTGCACTCGCTGCGTCCGCTTCATGGAAGATGTCGCGGAAGAGCCCATCCTGAACGTCTCTGAGCGCGGCGATCGGGCATACATCGGGATCGCCGAGGATCAGCGCCTCGATCACCCCTGGGCCGGCAATGTGGTGGACCTCTGCCCGGTCGGCTCGCTCATCTCCAAGGACTTCCTTCACAAGGCCCGCGCCTGGGAGCTGGACAAGACCGCCAGTGTCTGCCCCGGATGCACTCAGGGCTGCAACATCACAGTTGATACCCGGGATGATGTTGTCGTTCGCTTGCGCCCACGACCCAACCTCGAAGTCAACCGTCACTTCATCTGCGATTACGGCCGGATGAACTATCGCTGGCTCAACCGGGGCGATCGGGTGGAAGCCCCGCTCGTGAAAGACGGTGGCCGCCATGTTGCGACCGATTGGGACACAGCGCTCGATCGGCTGGGTCAGCTGGTGCGCGGCATCTCGGGTTCGGCCGTCATCCTGGCCTCTGGGCGAATGTCTACCGAGGCGCTCGGACTAGTGCGTATGATGCTTGGCCGGATGAGCGTAACCGCGACCATCCAGGTGCCGCTCGGAGAAGAGGCGCCGCTGGTGGGAGTGCCCAACCTGGCGCTTCGCCGGGAACGCGCTCCGAACCTCAAGGGAGCGGAGCTCCTGGGTTACAACACCAACTGGGACGAAGCTCTGCGACAAGCCGCAGCTGCAGGGTTGGTTATCCTGCTGGATGCCGAGCTTTCGGAGGGTGACCTTGCGGTGCTTGCCGCAGCCCCGGGAAGTGTGGTGGTGCTTGGCACGGTGTGGGCTGAGGGACTCCGTAACGCGGAGCTGGTCCTCCCGATCACCAACATGGCCGAGGAGAACGGCACTTACGTGAACCGCGACGGCCGCATTCAGCGCTACAACCAGGCGAAGTCGCAGCCGGGTATGGCCCGCCCCGCATGGTGGGTGGCCGGTGAAGTTCTGACCGGCCCGGGACCCAGTGCGTCGGCACCCGCGACGGCTGCCGAGGCATTTGCCCTGCTGGGTGAACGGTGGCCGGCCTTTGCTGGTCTCACTCACGGCGACATCGGCTACACCGGTCGAGTGCTTGGCCTGTCGGCCGATCGGAGCGTTGAAAGCCAGCAGGCGGATCTGGGGGTCATGTGACTCCGGAGATGAAGGGCTTTCTGCTCCTCAGCATCATCAAGATGCTGTTCGTGTTTACCGTGATCATGGTAGGCGTCGCCCTGCTCACGCTGATGGAGCGGAAAGTGAGCGCCTGGATGCAGAACCGCCGCGGACCGAACCGGGTGGGCCCCGCGGGACTGCTCCAGCCGGCCGCCGATGGGCTGAAGAACATATTGAAGGAAGAGACATTCCCAGCGCTGGCCAACCGATGGCTGTTTCTCCTCGCTCCAGCGCTGTCCTTTATTCCGGCGCTGCTACTGTCGGCGGTGATACCCTTCGGCGCACCTCTCCCGATCGATTTTGATTTTACCCTCGGTCCACTGGGACGGTTTGTACATCATGGACCGATGCCGCTGGTCGTTGCCGACCTGCCGATTGGTTTCCTCTTCGTCCTCGCCATCAGCTCCATGGGCGTCTACGGCATCGCGCTGGCAGGATGGTCGTCGAACAGCAAGTACTCGCTCCTGGGAGGCCTTCGGGCCAGCGCCCAGATGGTTTCCTACGAAGTGCCGATGGGGCTCAGCCTCATCCCCGTCCTCCTCCTGGCAGGAAACGTGAGCTTCTCGGCCATCATACAGGAGCAGCAGGAAGGGCTCTGGTACGTCCTCCCGCTCTTTCTCTCGTTCTTCATCTTCCTCATTTCAGGTTTTGCCGAGACCAACCGCCTGCCGTTTGATCTTCCCGAAGCGGAATCCGAGCTGATCGCGGGCTATCACACCGAGTACAGCGCAATGAAGTTTTCGTTCTTCTTCATTGCCGAGTACTCGAACGTGGTGACGGTGTGCGCCATGGTGACCACGCTCTTCTTCGGGGGCTGGGACATACCCTTCACCCATTGGGATGAATCCGGTGGCGTGTTACAGACCCTGGCGACGGCCGGAATGTTCTTCGTCAAAGTGATGTTCTGGATCTTCTTCGTGATGTGGATCCGGTGGACGCTGCCGCGGTTCCGCTATGACCAGCTCATGGCGTTGGGCTGGAAGGTGCTGCTGCCTATGGCCCTGGTATACATCATGGTGATCTGCGTCGCTATCTACGTGCTCGATCGCTTTACCGGTCTGACGGATCCGACCATGCAGTCCCTCGGCCTCTTCGGCGTGAATGTCGTCATCGCAGTCCTGGTGTTCGGGGTGCTTGATCGCGGGGTCTTTGTGCGAGGCTCGGCCCGGCAGCGGCGGGCGCTCGAGGCACCAGCACGCCGACAGGCGGTGGCCTGATGCCGATCGGGGTGAAGGTTCTCCCGCGTCCCACCCGGGAGGTCAGCTACGTAAGGGCCACCCTCAAGGGGATGGCGCTCACCTTCAAGCACATGTTCGAGAAGAAGGTGACGATGCAGTACCCGGAGGAGAAGAGTACGGACGCCGAGCACGGGAGCGGCCGCTGGAGTCTCAGCCCCCGCTGGCGCGGCACACACCGGATGCTGACGGACGAGCAGGGCCGGTCCAAATGCGTGGCCTGCGGGCTGTGCCCCCAGGTTTGTCCGGCCAACTGCATCAAACTGGTCCCTGGGGAAGATGAGCAGGGCAATCGGTACCCGCTGATCTATGAGATCGACGAGTTTCGCTGTGTGTTCTGCGGATATTGCCAGGAAGTCTGCCCAGAAGAAGCCATCCACGTCGGCGTTCATTACGAAAACTCGGAATACACCCGAGGCCGCTTCGTCTACGACCTCGAGCGGCTCTCTTCCCAGACCCATGCGGTGTCTACGCTCTGGGATCCGACCGATCCAAAAGGTGAGTAAATGACGGAGGTCGTGTTTTACATCTTTGCCGCCATTGCTGTCCTGTCGGCTGCGCTCTGTATTCTGCAGAAGAACCCAGTCTCCGCCGCCTTGTGGCTGGTTTCCACCATGTTCTCCCTGGCAGCCATATACGTATTACTCAACGCACAGTTCATCGCCGCGATTCAGGTGCTGGTCTATGCCGGCGCGATTATGGTTCTCTTTCTCTTCGTGATCATGTTGCTCAATCTGGGCCATGCGGAGTCTGACCTCCGGGGGCCCTCCACGGTTGCCGCGACGCTCGTGATCGTCGGGCTTCTGGCGATCGAGCTGTTTGCCTTGCTGCAGTACACGCCACGGCAACTCGCCTCCGAGTTCTCGCAGTGGCCTACCTTCACCGACCCGGCCACCGTGTTCGTGGCCGGCGAACGCACCCTGCAGGAGAGCGCTGCGCGGGGCGTGGTTGGCGCCGTAGCCGCACCGCTGTTCCAGGTGTACCTGATTCCGTTCGAGATCACGTCGATTCTGCTGCTGGTGGCCATCGTCGGCGCCGTCGTGCTGGCGAAACGGAACATCTGATGCTGCTGGGCCCGGCACTCGGACTCTCGGCCATTCTCTTCAGCCTTGGCGTTGCCGGGGTGCTGCTGCGGCGTAATGCAATAGTGCTTTTCATGTGCATTGAGCTCATGCTCAATGCAGTCAACTTGAGTTTCGTGGCACTGGCGCAGCTTCATGGCGCGAGCGGCCATGTCATGGTGTTTTTTGTCATGACCGTGGCCGCGGCAGAAGCTGCGGTGGGACTGGCCATCATCATTGGGATCTTCCGACACAAGCAGAGCGTGGATCTCCGGAACATAAACCTCCTGCGCGGGTGATGACGTCCCTCGTCTGGCTTACTGTCGCTCTTCCGCTGCTCGGGTTCCTGGTGAATGGGGCTCTCTCGCTGAAGCGCTCCTCCGCCAAGAACGCCGTGTCGGTGGTGGGTGTCGGAGTGCTGGTGGCGTCATTCATAGTCTCTGCCGGCATCTTTCTCGATCTATGGCGGCATCCCCCTCACCAGCCGATCATCATCAATCTCTGGAGCTGGCTGCCGGTAGGCCGACTGCAGATCGATTTTGGCCTGCAGGTCGACCAGCTCTCCACGGTCATGCTCCTGATTGTGACCGGCGTGGGGAGTCTGATCCATGTGTTCAGTGTCGGCTACATGAAAGACGATCCGGGGTACGCCCGGTACTTCGCGTACCTGAACCTCTTTGTCGTCTTCATGCTGGTGCTGGTGCTCGGCTCCAGCTTCCCGGTCATGTTCATCGGCTGGGAAGGCGTCGGGCTCTGTTCCTATCTCCTGATCGGCTTCTGGTTCAACGACAAAGCCAATGCGGACGCCGGAAAGAAGGCGTTCATCGTGAACCGGATCGGAGACTTCGGCTTTCTGGTGGCGATGTTCTTGATCTGGAACTCGCTTGGAACGCTGACGTTCACCGGAATGGTCTCCCAGGCGCCGGCGGCCCTCACGGCAGGTGGTGCAACCGTGACCGCGATCACCCTGTTCCTCTATCTCGGGTGCACCGGAAAGTCGGCACAGATCCCCCTGTATACCTGGTTGCCCGATGCCATGGCCGG
>DATADG010000129.1:0-7870 GCA_036258655.1 Gemmatimonadales bacterium
GGTCGGCCTCTTCGGCTTTCGGCGAAAGCAGCTGCTGCGCGGCATTCGCGAGCTTACGGGACGAAGCGCTGCCACTGTGACCGACCTGTTGCGGGATGTCGGAGTGAGCGAGACTGTGCGGCCTGAAATGTTGACTCCCGCGGATTTTGCGCGGCTCTATCGCAAACTCGTTGACGGAGGGTGGAACACGGGGCTAACTTTGTGAAACATTTCACATAAATGCAGCTGCATGCGCAAAGTCGCCGAATCCACGGTCCGTCGTCTTTCGTTGTACCTCCGCTTTCTGGAGGAGTTCGAAGGGCAGGGCATCGGCACCGTCAGTTCGGGAGCGCTGGCCTCACGAGCCGGGACCACTTCCGCACAGGTTCGGAAAGATCTTTCGTTCTTCGGCTCGTTCGGCAAGCGGGGGCTGGGCTATCCGGTCCCGGAGCTCGCCGACCGGTTGCGGGATATCCTGGGTCTCAAGCGTCGCTACCGAGTGGGGATGATCGGGGCCGGAAAAATCGGCAGCGCGCTGGTGCAGTATCGCGGGTTCAAGCAGCGCGGCTTCGATATCGTAGCCATTTTCGACAGCGATCCGGCGAAGATCGGCCGTCAGTGGAATGGCCTCACGGTACTCGATATTGCCTCACTGGAATCGGAGCTGAGCCGACGCCAGCTCGACATGGC
Organism: Gemmatimonadales bacterium; assembly: GCA_036258655.1. Taxonomy (GTDB): domain Bacteria; phylum Gemmatimonadota; class Gemmatimonadetes; order Gemmatimonadales; family GWC2-71-9; genus CAVVWJ01. Next base: position 670 of record DATADG010000129.1, read on the forward strand.
AGTGCTGGTCGTGCCCGCCGATGCGGCGCAGGCGGTTACCGACCGTCTGGTGGCGCTCGGGATCAAAGCCATTCTCAACTTCGCCCCGGTACAGCTCACCGTCCCTCCCGACGTGGAAGTTAAGACGGTGAATCTGGCTCTCGAGCTGGAGACGCTGAGCTACACGCTCGCCAGTCGCTAGTCACCAGGTCGCTGGTCGCAGTCGCGGAGAAACAACGTATGCGCCTTCTCTGCTTTCTTCTGGTCGGGCTGATTCCCGCTCAGGTTTTTCCCCAGCAAACACCCTACGATCTCCTCATCCGCAACGGCCACATCATCGACGGAACCGGGTCCCCGTGGTACGCCGGCGATGTCGCAATATCGAAGGGGAGGATCGCTGCCATCGGCTCATTGCCCGGAGCCAGAGCCAGGCAAATCATCGAGGCGCGCGGCATGGTCATCGCGCCGGGCTTCATCGACATGCTGGGCCAGTCCGACCTCAGCATTCTGGTCAATCCGCAGCTTCCTTCGAAGATCTTCCAGGGGATCACTACCGAGTTCACCGGCGAGGGCGGGAGCGTCGCGCCGCTCAACGAGCACATCATCGCGGCCGATCGGATGGTCTACGACCACCTCAAGATCACACCCGATTGGCGGACGCTGGGCCAGTACTTCGCCCGGCTCGAGCGGCAGGGCATCGGGATCAACGTGGGGCATTACGTGGGGGCTACCCAGGTCCGCCGCATAGTGCTGGGCGACCACGATCGCCAACCGACTCCGGAGCAGCTGAGCCGGATGCGCGTGCTCGTCCGCGACGCCATGCAGGACGGGGCTGTTGGCCTCTCGACCTCATTGCAGTATCCGCCTGCTCCGTATGCGAAGACCGAGGAGCTGATCGCCCTGGCCGCAGAGGCTGCCCGGTATGGTGGTGTCTACGCCACGCATATGCGATCGGAGTCGGACGACATTCTACCGGCTCTGGACGAAGCCATCCGGATCGGGCGTGAGGCGCGGATACCCGTGGAGATCTGGCATCTCAAGGTTGCGGGCAAACGCAACTTTGGCCGGATGCCTGAGGTCATCGCGAAGATCGATTCGGCTCGCCGGGCAGGTGTGGATCTGGCGGCTGACACCTACGCCTATCCTGCCTGGTTCAACTCACTGTCGGCGATGGTACCGCCGTGGGCGCACGACGGCGGAACGGCCAAACTGCTCGAGCGACTTCGTGATCCCGCCGCTCGGCGAAGGATGCGCCAGGATATGGAGACCGAGGGCTCCTGGGAGAACAATGCCTGGCAGGAGGTCTCCGATCCCGGGAAGATCCTGATCGGTGCGGTCCAGAATCCGGCCTTGCAGTCGTTGCAGGGGAAGACGCTGGCGGAGGTAGCCCGACTGAGGAAGAACGACCCAATCGAGACGTTGTTCGATCTCCTGATTGAAGACCGCGCGTATACCAGCGTCGCGGTGTTCGGCATGGACGAGCCGGACGTGGTCCTCGCGCTCCGGCAGCCATGGGTTTCGATCAACAACGACTCCCAGGGAACCTCCCCCGACGGAGTTTTAGGGCAGGATCATCCTCATCCTCGAGCATACGGCACCTTTTCTCGGATTCTCCGGAAGTACGTGCGGGAAGAGAAGCGTCTTTCGCTGGAAGACGCGATCCGAAAGTTCACCTCGCTCCCGGCGCAGCGAATGCGGCTCGCCGATCGGGGAGTGCTTAAACAGGGGATGTGGGCCGACGTCGTGGTCTTCAATCCGGACAGTGTGCGGGATCGGGCGACGTTCGAGAAACCACATCAGCTGAGCGAGGGCATGCGGTGGGTGCTGGTGAACGGCGTGCCAGTCATCGCGAACGGGAAGGCGACTGGCGAGCTGCCGGGGAAGGTGCTTCGAGGCCCGGGCTACCGACGGACGACGCGCCCTGAATAGCTTGTTGTATGCCCGTACACGTCACTTCTGAAATCGGATCGCTCCAGTCTGTCCTGGTACACACCCCGGGACGCGAGCTGGAGGCAGTCACTCCCGGCAATCGCGAAGACTACCTCTACGACGACATCATCGACCTGGAGATTGCTCAGCGGGAGCATCGCCAGTTCGTTTCGGTGCTGAAGCGTTTTGCCCGGGTGTACCACGTACGGGATCTTTTGACGGACATTCTGCAGCTGCCGGAAAGCCGCGACTACCTGATCGGCAAGACGATGGACGTGGTGCCGTCGGATGACCTGGGCCAGCGGCTGAGCGCGCTTCCGGCGGAAGAGATCGTTCAGATGCTCATCGAAGGCACCGAGGAGGAGAGCGGGCCGATCGCCCGGGCGCTGAACGAAGTGGGCTTTGCCTTCCCGCCCTTGCCCAACCTGTTTTTCCCCCGCGACATCGGCATGGTGATCGGGGAGCACGTCGTGGTCGGCTCGATGCGCTATGGCGTTCGCTGGACCGAGGAGCTGCTGATCAAGGCGCTCTTTCGGTTTCATCCGGAGCTGACCAACGCCGGGATCCTCTACGATGGCTCGGAGGAGCGGCGGAGCAACTACACGCTGGAGGGAGGGGACGTCCACTATCTGCGTCCCGACCTCATGGTCGTGGGCTTCAGCGAACGAACATCACCCGCCGCTCTGGACCAGCTCTGTGATACCGTTTTCGAGCGCTGCGCGGTGACGGACGTGCTGGTCGTGGTCATGCCCAAGGCGCCGACGGCCATCCATCTCGACATGATCTTCAGTCAGGTGGACCAGGAATTGTGCGTGGTGTATCCGCCGTACTTCGTGGGTCCCGAGCGGCTGCCGGTGATCCATCGCCGCAAGGGAACCGATGGCGTGACTGAAGAGCCCGACTTTTTTGCCGGACTGCGAAGCGTCGGGCTGCCCCTGCAACCGGTGCTCGCCGGCGGTGAGCGGCGGATCAACCAGGAGCGGGAACAATGGAGCTCTGCGTGCAACTTTCTGGCGGTGCGCCCAGGCACGCTGGTGAGCTATAGGCGAAACGAGCAGACGCTGTGCGCCTTGATGGCTGCTGGTTTTCGGGTGGTGCCGGCCAGCAGCTTCCTCGCATTCGATGATTGGACCGACGCCAAGCATCGCACGGTCATTACGGTCGAAGGCAGCGAGCTGGCTCGCGGCGGGGGAGGCCCCCGTTGCATGTCCCTCCCGCTTCGCCGGACCGGTTTGTGATCGGCACCTCTGCCTACCCTGAAAGCACCCTGCTCGAGCGGGTGCTGACCCAGCTCAGAGGTGGTCCGCGCGCGCCTGTGACGCTGTGCCAGGAGATCCTGGGGTTGTTGAGTGCTCCCGCGGCCATTTGCGACCGGGTCGCCTTCGCCTTGCTGGGAGCCGATCCCCGAGTGCGTCTGCTGGAGGACGGCCGATGGTCGCTGGTGCCGGAGGCGCAGGGGTCACCGTTGCTCGACGAGTGCGCCTTCGCAGTGGTCGATCTCGAGACGACCGGCATGCGCGCCTGGTATGGTGACCGGATCACGGAAATCGCCGTGGCCATCGTGCACGGCGGTCGCCGCGAAATCGTCTTCGAGTCGCTGGTGAATCCCGGCCGCCCCATCCCCCGCGGTATCTGCGCTATCACCAACATCACCGACGAGATGGTCCGGCATGCCCCGCCGTTCACCGAGCTCGCCGAGCGGGTGCTTGCCGTGCTGGCGGGACGAATCTTCGTGGCGCACAATGCGCGGTTCGACTGGAACTTTCTCTCCGCCGAGCTTCGCCGCGCCCGTAATCTGACCTTGGATGGCACTCGGCTGTGCACGGTTCGGCTGGCGCGGCGACTGGTGAAAGGGGTACGCTCCTGCGGGCTGGACAGTCTCTGCCGGTTTTTCGGATTCTACAATGCCGCACGCCATCGTGCGGCAGGAGACGCGCTGGTAACCGCGGAACTGCTTGCGCGGCTCCTCAAGCTCGCGCGCGAGGAGGGAGCTCGCACCTTGCAGGATCTCTCGCTCATCGAGTCGAGGCGAGCGCGGCGGCGTCGCCGGAAACGCCAGGCGATGCCCACCGAGCCTCGGGCCGATTCCTGGCAGGAGGAGCTGTCATGACCCTCCACCACTCCTTCACAGTGGGCGGGCTCCGCTGCCACACGCTCGAGGGCGGCCGCCAGCGTCTGGACGGTGGAGCCATGTTCGGCGTGGTGCCGAAACCACTGTGGAGCGCGCGGATTCAGCCCGACGAACGCAATCGCATACCGCTCGCGATGCGCTGCCTGCTGGTGGAGCATCCCGATGGTCTGGTGCTGATCGACACGGCACTGGGCAACAAGGAGGATCCGAAGTTTCTCGACCTGTATGGGGTGGAGAACCAGGGATTGGAGGGCGCCACGCAGCTGGAGGATGCGCTCGCCTCCGCGGGCTTTCTGCCCCGCGACGTGCAATGGGTGATCAATACGCACCTGCACTTTGATCACGCCGGTGGGAACACCACCATGGATCCCGATCTGGAGAACGACCCGCGACGGCACGTTCGGCCGACCTTTCCCAACGCCACCTATGTCGTGCAGGAGGGTGAGCTGGAGTTCGCTCGCCACACCAACGAGCGCACCAGAGCCAGCTATCTGCCCCACAACTTCGAGCCGATTGCGGCTGCCGGCCGCTGGAAGCTTCAGCAAGGGGATGGAGAAGTGCTCCCCAGGATCTCGGTGCGGCTCACGCCGGGACATGTGCCGTTCCATCAAGTCGTAATCCTGCACGACCGGGGCGACACGGCTGTGTTCCTGGGCGATCTCTGCCCCACGACGGCTCATCTTCCGCTTCCCTGGATCATGGGCTATGACGTGGAGCCGCTGCGGACTCTGGAGAGCAAGCGTGCCCTCCTGACCGAGGCCGTCACCAAGCAATGGCGGCTCATCTTCGAGCACGATCCAAGGGTCGTGATTGGAGTCCCGGTGCAGGCCGGCAAGCAAATCGAGCTGCAGAATGTGGTCCTTGCCCCTGAGCCCGCCGCGCACGTTTCGGTTGACACCCCAACCCCGGCTCGCTAGGTTCACGGCCTGTCAAGCGGGGAGCTGAGCTTCCCCACCCTGAGCCTGCCGGCCCGATGCCGCAGCGCAGCCGGGTCCTGGCTTTGGAGCGCTAACTGGCCACGAGCCACCGCGCGTCTGTCATGGGCACCCGGTCTTTGCGGGGTGCCCTTTTTTCTTTCGGCATTGGAGGCAGGAACTGTCCACGAACGATCGTGAAAAGCGAATCCGCGTCAACCGCATGATCCGGATCAGCCCCGTTCGTGTCATCACCGCCGCCGGTGAGCAGCTCGGGGTTCTGCCGATCGAAGAGGCCCTGGCCGCCGCGATGGAACGCGGGTTGGATCTCGTGGAAGTGGCGCCAACCGCCCGGCCCCCCGTCGTCAAAATCATGGACTACGGGAAGTACAAATTCGAGGAAGCCAAGGCGGCGCGAGCGGCCAAGAAAAAGCAGCACGTCATTCAACTGAAAGAAGTAAAGTATCGCCCCGGCATCGACGACCATGATTTTGAGTTCAAGACCCGACACGCGCGTGAGTTTCTGGGAGACGGAAACAAGGTCAAGGTCACCATGATGTTTCGGGGGCGACAGATGGCGCACCTGGAGTTGGGCAAGGCGGTGCTGGACCGGGTGGCCGCTTCGTTAGCCGACGTCGGCAAGATCGAGTCCGAGGCTAAGCTGGAAGGCCGCAACATGACGATGGTGATTGCGCCGAAGTAGCCCGGGCCTCTTGGGACCGGGTGGAGAAGACGGAAAGGGCGAAAGAGGAACGAGATGCCTAAACAGAAGACCAAGCGGGCAGCGATGAAGCGCTTTAAGACGACGGGCAGCGGTAAGCTCAGGCGCTGGCACGCGAACCACACGCACATTTTGACCAAGAAGACGCGCAAGCGGAAAAACCGGCTCAAGAAAGGCGACCTGGTCAGCTCCGCCGACTTCCCGCGCGTCAGCCGACTCCTCCAGGCGTAAGGATCGTCCCATGCCCCGCGTCAAGAACGGCGTTGCCCATCACGCCCGGAAAAAGAAGATCATGCAGGCTGCCAAGGGTGCTCGTGGCGGCCGGAGCAAGCTGTACAAGTCCGCCAAGGAGACTGCGGAGCGCGCCATGCGCTACGCGTACCGGGACCGTCGCAAAAAGAAGAGCGAGTTCCGCGCATTGTGGATCACCCGGATCAACGCGGCGGCTCGAAGTCAGGGGTTGACCTACAGCCGATTCATGGCCGGTCTCCGGAAAGCCGGGGTGGACATCAACCGGAAGGTACTGGCCGATCTGGCCGTGCATGATGCGGACGCTTTTGCCCGCATCGCGGAGATGGCAAAGGCAGGCGATCGCGAGTAAGCAGACCGCCGCCGTGCGGGACCGAGCCCGAGTGGGGCCGTTCGCGCTGGGCGGGCGGCCCCATCTTTGTAACGGTATGTCAACGTGAACACCGTCATGTCCGAAACAACCGGATACCCCGAGCTCGACGCACTTCTTCCCCGCCTCCGTGCAATTCCTACCTTGGGCCCGGATGCTCTCGCGAATGAAATCGTAGCGGTGCTGGGGCGGAAAAGCGGCGAGCTTACGGCCGCGCTGCGCTCGGTGCCCTCCAGGCCGCCAGAGGAACGAAAGGCATACGGTGCTGCGGTCAATCGCCTGAAGGAGGAGTTCGAAGCGGCATTTGCCCGGCGGAGCGAGGCCTTGGACAGCGAACGCCGCAGCCGAGAGCAGGCGGCGCTGGACCTCACCATGCCCGCGCGGCACCGATGGGTCGGCGCCGAGCACCCGGTGACAGTGGTGGTCGACGAGATTGTCGACATCTTCCGTGGACTGGGCTTCACGGTCGCGGTGGGTCCGGAGGTCGAGACGGAATGGTTCAATTTCACGGCCCTCAATTTCCCCGCCGATCACCCGGCGATGGACATGCATGACACACTGTACCTCGACGCGCCGGCGGTGCCCGGCGACCAGGGCGGCCGTCTGCTCCTCCGCACCCACACCTCTCCCGTGCAGATCAGGCCGCTGCTCGAGTCACCTCCTCCAGTCCGGGTGGTGATCCCCGGCCTGGTCTACCGCAACGATCCGTTCGATGCATCCCACGCACCTGCGTTTTCCCAGATCGAGGGGCTGGCGGTAGACGATGGGATCTCTTTCGTGGATCTCAAGGCCACCCTGGTGCATTTTGCCCACCGCTTCTTCACCCAGACAACCAGGGTGCGGTTTCGGCCGTCATTCTTTCCGTTCACCGAGCCATCCGCGGAAATGGATGTGGAATGTCAGCTCTG
>DATADG010000130.1:0-4648 GCA_036258655.1 Gemmatimonadales bacterium
CCTTCCCGCTGGCTCATGCGCATTGGCGTCCACGGCAGATCATAGTGAACGACTCGAGCCGCCCGCTGTAAGTCGAGCCCTTCGGCAGCGACGTCAGTAACGATGAGGTGAGCCGGAGCCAGGGCGGGATTGCTCGCCTGCTGAAATGACGCGAGCACGCTGGCTCGAGGCATGGTCGTGCTTCCGATTCCAGCCCGAACGCCGGTGCACCAGGCGAGACGGAGATCACCCAGTCGCTGGCGGATGTAGCGCACTGTGTCCCGGCTGGAGGCAAAGACCAGGCTCGGGATGTTGTCTCTCAGCAGACAATGCAGGCAGGCCAGCTTTGAATCCGGAGCGTGGACCCCCTCATCGGCGTATTGCAGCAGAGCATTGATCCCATCCAGATCGCTCAAAGCGATCTCGGATTGCATGTCGCTTCGGGGCAGCAGCTCCCACCAAATCAGCTGATCCCCCAGCTCTGCGGTGAATCGACGGAGCTCCGTTCGATCGAGTACCTGCCCGGCGTGCACAGCGTCTCGGGCATGCAGGAGAAATCGGTGGTAGCGTCGGACGGCACCTGCAAAAGCCGCGGGACTCGAACACAGTGAGCGCAGGAGAACCCCGCGAATAAGAGCGGCGATCGGCGGGCAGGTGGAAAAGTGGAGCTGGTCAACCAGCTCGACGCCTCGTGCGATACCGGCCCATGCCTTCGGTGATGCTGGAATTCTGCTGCAAACCTTGCCGGGCCGCTGACTGATGACCGTTTCGCTTTCAACTATGACTTGACCTAATGCAGCCGTCGGGCGGCCCGTCGCAAGCATGTTCCGGAGCGACGCAACTCCGTCCCAGGAAAGAGCGTCATCACGTACAGTCAGCAGGAGCTGGTAAGCTAGATCAAGGAGGCTGTTGACGACCGGCGTGGCCGTAATCAGCAAGGCACGGCGGCCGATGAGCCAGGGAGCCAGGTACCGATACCGCTGCGTGCGTGGGTTTCGGAAGTGATGACTCTCATCGATCAGCACCAGCTCTCCGGCCAGAGATGGCATGTTGCCACGGCTGATCTGTTCGTGGGAGCAAAGCGCAACGGGAATACCCAAGCGATCAGCCGTCTTGTTCCACTGAGACATTAGTGCGGCTGGCACCAGACAGGTTGTCACCGTCCTGTTCATCGCTTGAGCTGTGGCCAGTGCGACGAAGGTCTTGCCGCTGCCGACCGGATCGGCGAGTACTGCGCCACCGTAGCGTTGAATGGCGGCCAGGACCCGGCCGAAGCTTCTCCGTTGTTCATGCAGCAGCCACTGTGGTGCTGGAAGCGAATGCTCCGGTGGACTGAGGCTCCTGGCCAGTGCGTTCGCCACTACTGCTCCTGAAGCCGGCTGCCCTGGATCGAGCGCCGTCAGCAGGGCGTCTGGGACAGCGACGAGCGCCTCAGCGACTATGGCGGGTGCAGCCGTCCACGACCGCGCGAAGCGCACCCTGGGTAGAGCTGGAAAGGTTGAGATGGCGGGCGGCCAGGTCGTCAAGCTGTGTCTGGTCCAGTGCCCCGGTACGCGCCTGGCGACCGAACCGGGTGAGGTCCGGGTCGGTAAGTACGGCTGGAGGGAGTGGCAGCCGGGCAACCACTTGCGCATTGAACCGGGCAAAACCACCCGAGGCTGGCGCTGCTTCCAGCCGAGCGACTGCTCCCATCCAGGTGGAATTCAGCCAGGCCGCGAGTGCATGGGCGGTGGGTGCACTCCTGACCGGAGCGACATAGCAGGTATTGAGCGGAATGCGCTCGAGGTCTCGAGCTGTCAGGGCGACTGCGGACATCCGGCGTGATAAGTCCGGCCATACAACTCGGTATGGAGCGAGGGCCGCACGGGTCCGGAAAACGGTCCAGAGAGGACCACCTTGATAGTCGCGGCGGGCGCGAAGCTCGCGCTCGAAACGCTGCACGTATGCTCGAGCCATGCGCGGCAACTGGTTGTAAGGGCAGCCCTGGGGATCGTGAGTCCAGAGGAGCCGCACCCGGCATCGGCAACGGAATGGCCGAACGTCCCGTCCTCGTATCGCCAACCGCACCAGCTCGGGTTCGACATCGTCGGGTGGGTTGAGGAAGACCCGGTTCAATCCGGTTTTCACACCCAGGTGACAGCTGATGGAAGCGCCAAGCGAAGGGTGATCGTGCTGGAGTTGCGCCACGATCGAGTGCAGCCCGTGCCGCACTAAAATCCATGGTGCACCGCCCCGCAGCTCGGATTGTCTGATCAGACCTCCCTTACCAGTCTGTAATTCCGTTCGTACACGGTGATGTCGCGGCGGCGGTGATTTGCCTACAATCAGCGCCAGTGGGTAGACCGTCGCTTCAAACGCTCTGCTGGATGATGAGGTGAGGTCGGCCACGACGTGAATTGTCGTGGAGCTTGCGAGGGCGTGCCTGGCGGTCACCCCATAGCCGGCGGTGGTGATCTTGGCCGGAACTAGCATGGCCACGATCCCTCTCGATGCGGAGAGCTCGAGGGCGCGCTCGAGAAACGCAACCGCTAGATCGGGAGCTTTCCCGTATGAACGATTCTGGTGTTTCCACCACCTATACCTGCCAGTGAGCTGGCGACGCAGGGTGACCGGAATCGCTTCCGACCTCAGCCACGGGGGGTTCCCGATGACCAGATCGAATCCGCCCCGCTCGAAGACGTCCGCAAAGTGGCTCTGGTAATGAAACCAGGGCAGCTCCCCCTCCCGGTCCAATCGGCGCCGGGCCTGGCGGAGAGCACGGAGACCGCTTCGCAGGCGATCCAGTTGGCGGCGCAGTTCGCCATCCAACCCACGCGCATGGCCAAAGAGATCGTGAAGCCTGGCCTGCTCGAGGCACTCCCGTATCGCCGCACAATGAAGCTGTTCCCCCGTGCGGATGGTTGAGCTCATTGCTTCCATCTCCAGCCTCCGCAGACGACGAACCAGAACCTGCTTGCCCGCGCCGGCGGCACCGATGACTTGCTGCCGCAGAGGGCCGAGCTCAGCCGCGAACGCCGGATCCGGGCGTGTGACACCGAGATCGAAGCCTGCCGGGTCGAACAAGCTGTCACCCTGACGGATCAGGCAGTCGATGTTAGGAAGCGGAGTGACTTCTTCGGGATACTGCGACGAATCGTCTGCCACCACCGCGAGCCACAGCCGGAGCTGAGCCACCCGCAAGGCTGCAGCATTCCGGTCGACTCCGAAGAGATTCTGCCGGAGGATACGCCTCTTGCGGGCGGCACAGTTGGTTTCGGGTGAATCGAAGCGGGCTAGCCGCTCGAGTGCGCTGAGCAGGAAGGCACCGGAGCCCACAGCAGGATCGAGCACCGTCACTGAGGCGAACAGTCCGATAATGGCTGGGTCAGGGTCTCGCAGGCGACGTTCTGCTTCTCCCTCTGTGCAGCTGAGGCGTGTTGAGAGCAGGGCAGTGAAACAAGCGTCAAGAATCTGCTCCACCAAAGCAGCCGGTGTGTAGAAGGTACCTGAAGTGTGCCGGTCTTCAGGATCCATGACACCCTCGAACACCCGTCCGAGCATATCGGGGGCGATCCTGCCGGGGTCCCGCTGTTCCGAAATGGTGAAGTGGAATCGCTCGAACAAACCGTCGAAGGCGTCCCGCCAGAGCTCGTTCGAGGCGTCGGAACGATGGCGCCTCTCCAGCGGATGCGGCTCGAAGAGGCCGCCGTTCAGGAATGGGATACGGCCGAACGCCAGGGCGTGACGACTGCGCGTCGAGAGCGGCTGGTTCAGCGTGCCGAAGAAAAGTGGCCGCAGCAGGTCACGATGGATTCGCCGTCGCCGCAACAGACATCCGTCGATCTCTTCGGCAAGGAACCGCTCGCGCCCATTCAGCCAGCCCTTTGCCTGGATGAAGTAGAGAAAGAGGACACGGGTAAGCTGGAGTAGAGCCAGCTCGCGACGAGCATCCGGTGGGACGGTTCCCCGAAGCCCAGCGGCCATGCGGTCGAGCGTAGATCGAAACGCCCGAAAGAAGCGAGTGCTGACCGGCTCTGCCGCCAGTGCCTCGGCCGCTCGTGCCGCAAATGCCAGCGCTCCACCTTCGGACCCTCCCGCTAACCGCCCCAGCGCGGAGAGTGCTTCCGGATTTGGACAGTCCAGTTGTTGGGCAAGCGTGGGACAACGATCGAAGGCCACGGCCACCGCGAGACGGCGACCTCGGGTATCGAGTGCCATGACCAAGCCGACTTTCCCTCGCCGAAAGATCCGACGAGCGAGAGCGACTGCATCGCGGTCGGGGCTGCTGCTCTCGATGCCAAACCAGGGGAAGGCTTCTGTTTGCCCAACGGCTATAATCTCTAGCTGCCTACCTCCGCTTCTGCTCCAACCTTCCTGCGGTACTTCCTCCCACAGTGGCTGATGTCCCAACTCAGCGACCAGTCGGGGGAGATCGGACAGCGACTGAATGGAGCGGAGCGACCCTTCGAGGTCCATCCGCAGCTCCAGGTAAGCGGAGCCTCACGGTATGGTTGCCTCGACTTCTTCCCGTCACCTCATCACCGCTGGTCGTGTCAGAATATTTCCGCCGCTCCTTTGCTCACTCTTGCCCCCTTTCCACTTTTCCTGCCTTCTCGCCTTCCTGCTTTCCCGCTTCAGTGGCTTCCTTGTACACCCTGCCCCTCCATTCCACTCTTCGTTTCCCCCGCCA
>DATADG010000131.1:0-3753 GCA_036258655.1 Gemmatimonadales bacterium
GGGTCGCCATCGGGTACCAATAGGCTGCTGCGGACATGTTACCCATCGTCACAGTGGCGCCGGCTTCAGACTTGGTCCAGCCGTTCATCTCGACGCCGAGGAGGATGTTCTCCCGCAACGTGCCGCCGAGCTTCGCGTAGCCGCTCAGCCCACCTTCACGATCGACGTCGCCGCAGCCATCGCAGCTCAGGCCGAGTGAGCCGTAGCCCATGCCGCCGCCGATCCAGAACCCCTGCCGCGCCTGCGCATGCTGACCAAAGGCCGAGGTCGCCAGTGCCATCGTGAGGAGCGCGCAGAATCCAGTTACCCGCAGTGTGCCCATGTTCCCCTCTAAGAGTTGGGAGAAAGTATGCCGAGGAGGTCGGCGCCGTCCGTTCAGGTGGCGGCGAGCGCGCTGCGGGCAAGTTGCAGACCAACTCATGATCCGCAGATAAGCTGTTGTGTCGTAATGAGGAATGGTGAGAGATCGGCACAATCGGCCGAGCGGCAGGTTCTAGCGAATCGCACCGCGCACTTGCCAACTACGGCGAAAAACAAACGGGAGCGGCGCGCCGCTCCCGTTTCAGTGAACCAGGTTTGATACCTAGTGAGGCCTCCGGGTTTTGCCCGGGCCGAAGTTATATCCCAGGGTCAACCCGAACGTCGCATCGTTGCCCTCATACCCAAGCGGAATATCGATGCTGGGTCGGAGCGAGATGTTCTGGTTGAGGATGATGCCGACACCCACCTGCGCCAATCCGAAGGTATTGGAGATCTCGAACAGAGTGGCTCCCTCGGTGTTCTCAGCCTTCTGCTTGCTATGACCGAGGTATAGACCCGCGCTGGGGACCACCCTCATTCGAGGTCCGGCCACCATCTCGGCGCCAAGAGCCAGCCCTACGGTGGCGGTTCGGCCGGACTGCTCGACCCCACCGATCTCGTCATTCGGACCCATACCCAGCTCGAAGCTGGCAGTGGGGCAGACCTGAATTTGACGAGCGGTGCTCAGGTTCAGCTGGTATCCGGTGCGAGCGGCGAGAGCTAATGCGGAGCCTTCAACTCCGTCGTAGGAAGTCGTGGATATCCCGACATTGCCATACACGCCCGCCGGAATGCCGTACCCACCTGTGGCCCCGAACGTAGTGGTCAGATCACTGAAGTTGCCGTTGGCCGTAACCTGCACCGGGGCAGCGCTGAACGAGGCGAGACCCATGCAGGTTTGGGCCGCCGCAGGTGTCCGGATAATCGCCAGGAGGCTGAGCAAAATGGCGAGACTACGGCGCATGAGCGTCTCCAGTGTGTGGTCGACTGATAGTTCACAGTCAGCTTGGAGTCGGAGACGTAGTACGAACGGACCGAAGGAGGGAGCAGAAGCTTCGGCAGCCGGACGATCCTTCGCGCGTTAGTGCCGGATGCGCTGAGGACTCCTGGCTTTGCGTCCCCGCCTCACGACGGGTTTGCCTTTATCGATGCTGCGCGCTGCGGCCGTGCACTTTAGCAAAAGGCAGGCCAGGTTGTTCGCGGTGGGTGTGGGTACAAAGCGAAACGGGAGCCGCCGAGGCCGCTCCCGTTCACTTCACGCTACCGCCGGAGACTAGCGGCGGGCCCTGCTGACACCCTTGCTGCCGAAGTTGTAGCCAACGCTCAGACCGAAGACCGGATCAGCGCCGCCCTCGACTCCAACTGGGATATCGATGGTCGGACGCACCGAGATCTGCTGATTGAAGACGAAGCCCACACCCAGACGGGCCAGGCCGTAGGTCTCGGAAGCCTCGAACGTGGAGCCATTCTGGCTGGTGTCCTCTTCCTTGTACTTGCTGTACTGCAGGCCCAGGCCGGCGGTCGGGATGATGCGCAGCTGACGGGTCGAGCCCATCTCGGTGCCCAGAGCGAGACCGAAATGCGCATCAGTGGTACCGGCGTTGATCTCAGCAGCCTCGTCATCCGGGCCCATGCCGAGCGCCAGGCTGGCCACCGGGCAGAGGTGGATCTTCCCAGACTGACCGAGCTTCATCTGGTAGCCGGCGTGGGCGCCGATTCCCAGGGAGCTGCCACCATCATTGTCAAACGAGGTGGTGGACAGGTCGGCACCACCATAGATGCCCGAGGGCATGCCGTAGCTGATGCTGGCACCCCAGACCTTGGCGGCCTCGGGGAACTGAGCATTGCCGACGACCTGAAGCTGGCCGGCCGAGAACGAGGCCAGGCCCTGACAGGTCTGTGCCACGGCCGGCGCATTGACCATCGCGGCCAGGGCGAGCGAAACCACGAGACTGCGGCGCATGAATGTCTCCGACGTGAAGTGTGAGTGTTCCCTGCGCGCTCGAGGTCGATCGTCAACGCAGCGCCACGGGTGCGGCGACTGCGATCTCGAACTGGCAGGTGTCGGAAACGAGAACGCCTATCCCGGATGGAATAGGCCGAAGGGAGAGCTAGAGGGGCTCGAGCTTCGGCAGCCGGACGATCCCACCTAAAACCTTGGGACTCCTGGCTTTGCGTCCCCGCCTCACGACGGGTTTGCCTTTTTCGGCGTCGCCCCCGTAGGAGCGACGCAAAAATGCTAACTAGGGAGTGCAATCCGCGCAAGGTGGCAATGTAAGCATCTACTTGCTTGCAATCAGGATTTGCACTATACTCGCGCGATGTCTGTCCGGGACCAGCTACTCGACGCCGCCGTACGGGTTTATGCCGAGGTGGGGTACCGCGGCGCCACCACCCGCCGCATCGCCACCGCAGCCGGCGTGAACGAGATCACCCTGTTCCGCCATTTCGGCTCCAAGGACGCGCTCATACGCGAGGCCATTTCTCGCGCCGGCACTCCTGGCGTGTCACAGCTGCTTCCTGAATCTCCCCGCGACCCCTCCCGTGAGCTCAGAGATTGGGCTCGAGCACAGATCACGGAACTCCGCGAGCGCCGTGGATTGATTCGGATGTGCATGGGGGAGATCGAGGAGCACCCGGGAATATTCGCCACCGAGAACAGTCCGCCTGCCCGCGCCGCTCAAGCCCTGTCTCGCTACCTGCGTCGTCTTCGTGAAAACGGACTCGCGAAGGCCGAGTTTAACGAGGTCACCGCCTCGACCATGTTGATGGGGACGCTCTTCGCCGACGCCATGGGTCGCGACCTGATGCCGGATATGTATCGCAATGATCCGGAGCAGGCTCTGGACGAGTACGTTCTGCTTTTTCTTCGCTCGATCGGTGTCGGGCGTCGGAGGAATGTGAGTTCCTGATGAGAAACCTGAAGCACGGAAATACGGAAGCCACGGACAAAAACCGGAATTCACCAAGTCGGATATTGCGCTTGATCCTACAGTTTGTCATTGCCTTTGGCCTTGTTTCCGTGAATTCCGTGCTTCCGTGGTTATCGGGTGGGGTGATGCCGGCCTCGGCCCAGGTGGCGCAGAAGGCCCGAGCGCTGAGCCTGGGCGAGGCGCTGGAGATTGCAGAAAAGGAAAGCGAGCAGGTTGGGATCGCTCGGGCGGGGATCGAGGCAGCACGAGGCGAGCAACGTCGCGCCCGGAGCGAGTACTTCCCCCAGCTCAGCGGGTCAGCGAGCTACACCAGGACACTGGAGACCCAATTCGCCGCCCTGACAGAGGACGAGACCGGCGACCCAGCCGGCCCACCGCCGCCGGTTTCGTGCCCACCGTTCGTGCCCGATCCGGCGGCGCCATCCGATGAGCGGCTGGCGGAGCTGGAGGAGGCGGTCCGGTGCCAGAGTACTGTGGACCCTTTCGGCTCCTTTGCGGATCTCCCTTTCGGGCAGCCGAA
>DATADG010000132.1:0-6818 GCA_036258655.1 Gemmatimonadales bacterium
GTCGGCACGGAGGCGTTTCTGGCCTTGGATCCTGTCCCGCAATGGGTGCGGGTTCGACTCCCGTCGTTCGCACTCACCTACGCCTTCGCCTTCGCCACCGTAATCCTGAAGCCATCGGGGTCCTGGGCTGTGAAGCTGTACGTGTCCCAGCGATTTCCCGGCTCCTCTACGATGGTGCCGCCGAATTTTTTGAGCCGCTCCGCGATGGCGTCGATGTCCTGGAATGTCTCGCACCAGATGCGGAAGCCCACGCCCTTGAGACGGTCGCGACCGCGGCTGAAGTCGTCCTGGGACAAGCTCAGGTGACAGGTACCGGCCTTGAGCATCACGCCCTGCAGCTTCCCACCCTCCTCCCAGCGTTCCGAGACGAAGAAGCCGAGGCCGTTCTGGTACCAGGCCACGCTCTGCTCGAGGTCGTTGACCGTGAAGCTGGGCATGATCGAGCGCAGGCGGAGTGACTCGGGCTGCTGTCTCGCAGCATGGCCCCCGGAGCCGCCGGCGTCGCCACGGCGTGGTTGGGCGTTGGTTCCCATGTGAGCTCTCCTTGCGAGGTGTCGATGAATGCCAAGCGTAGCAACCGGGCTGCGTCACCGCCAGATCATTATTGCCACGATGCTGTCGCCTCTGTTGTTCGCTCCCCCTGCTCCGAGGCGCATCACCTTGGCCACTGCCCGGGTAGCAGTCCGCCCGCCGGTACAGCTATTGCTCAGGTAGGCTCTCCGTCCTCGTATTACCACTGAAATAGGGATTTACGGAGCTCACCCCATGGCCAGCAGTGTGTTTGGGCCTCCCCGTCGGTCTGGAACCTCCTCCCGGCTCTGGCATCTTGCCTGTGCCAGCCTGTTGGTTGCCATCACGATACCGCTGACCGGGTGCAGCGCCAGGCAGCCGGAGAGCGCGGCCGCACCAATGTCGGCTGTCCGGCGGCAGGCCCGCGCAGCAGCAGCCGTCCGGGCGGAGCAGGACCGGCGAATCTCCCGCCTCGAGCTGGCATTACTCGAGAAGACAGCGCAGGTGGAGGAGCTCCAGGCCCAAGTGGATGCAGCCCGGGAGGAAGTGGTCCGCGCAATGGCCAAGCTCCAGACCCTGGCGAGCCGAGCAGAAGCGGCCTCCGGTATCGCCGAGGCGGAAGTGGCACTCCAGCCGCTGAGAGCCAGAAAGGCACAGCAGAACGCCCCGGAAGCAACCCAGGGACTTCGCCTGCTGCGAGAAGCGGCCGCGGAGTTCAACGACGGGAACTATGGGGGCGCCCTCTATCTCGCCAACCAGGTCAAGGCTCTGGCAGCCTTAGGGACCGGCCGTTTGTCTTCAATAGAGCGGACGTCCGAACCCAGGGGTGAAAAGCCCTTCGCGATTCCAATCCCGCTCAAGGCTGTCGGATCAGGCAATGTCCGCGAGGCTCCCAAGAGCAGTGCGCCCATCGCCTTCTCCGTCCAGGGAGGGGACAGCCTGATCGGATACTCCTATGTGGAGGATTGGGTCAGGATCAGCGATGATATGGGACGTGGTGGGTGGATATTCCGGAAGCTGATCGCCCGCCGTTAGCTCAAATCTTTCCTCTCACGTTGGCTTTCTTCGATCCCGCCCGGACCACCCGGTTGCGTCCGCTGCGCTTGGCTGAATAAAGCGCTTCATCCGCACTCGAGATCACTTCGTCGGCCGTCTGGCCATCAGTCGGGAACTCGGCAATCCCGATGCTCAGCGTAATCCTTCTGCCGGCAAATTCCTGCGCTTCGACCCGGGCCCTGATCCGCTCCGCGACTTCGTTGGCGACGTCGCCAGGCGTTCCGGTCAGCAGAACCGCGAATTCCTCACCTCCGTAGCGGGCGGTGCAGTCCATCGACCGGGTGCAGTTCAGGAGGATGGCGGCAACCTTCTTCAGCACCTCGTCTCCTGCGGGGTGACCGAACGCATCGTTGTACTTCTTGAACTCATCGACGTCCGCCATCAACACGCTGAATGCGGCTTTGTGGCGATAGGAGCGCACCAGCTCTTCGGAAAGCCGTTGCGTCAGGTACCGCCGGTTGTAGAGCCCGGTCAGGGCGTCGGAGGTCGATAACCGCTCCAGCTCTTCGTTCTGCCGGCGCAGCTTTTCATTCATCGCGTCGAGCTCCTGACGACCTTGCCGGAGCCGTCCAACCATGTGGTTGAACACCGCCGTGAGGTCGCCGACCTCACCTTTGGCGGCCGGCAGGTCGACAGCCAGGTCACCTTCCGCGACTTCGGCGGCGCCTTTGGTCAGGCGTTCCAGCGGCCGCACGATGAGCACGCCGAGCCGGTAAGCAATCAGGCCGACGCCAAACAGCAGCGCACTCACAGCCATGAGGGTAACGTTTCGGAAATCGCGGATCTGGGCGTATGCAGCATCCGCCGGGATTTCGGACAAGACGGCCCACTTCGCACGCGGAATGCGCTTGAAGCTTCCCAATACCTCGGAGCCGCCCGGCCCCTCATAGCTCACAATCAAGCCTTCCCGGGTCTTCAGCCGGTTCAGCTCCAGCGGCTTGATCTTGCTGCGCATGAGCTCGGCCGAGCTCTCGGCTGAGCTGGCGATCAGAGTTCCGGTCAGTGTCAGGAGGTACACCTGGCCATCGCGGGGGGCAAACGCTCGCAGACCCTTTTCGGCGCCACGGAGATTGAGCCGGGCAGCCAGCACACCCACCATCTTGCCCTCACCCCTTTGCACCGGCACCGCCACAACCAATGTCCCCTTTTCCAAATCGGGATCCCAGCTGGCAGGTCCGACGAGTGCACTGCTGGTGATCAGTTCCTTCGCCCATCCCGCAGGAAGCCGAATGGTTGTTTTCTCGGCTCCGCTGGTCGCGACGACACGTGCAGCCAGATCCAAAACGACCAATTCCTCGTACTCGCCGAAACGCTCGCGGACGGAGTTCAGGTAATCATCCAGCCGATCGGTAGCGGCCCGCCGTTTCCGTCCAGCCAGCCTTTCCGTCACCTCGTAGGAGCTGGCAAATACCCTCAGATCATAGAGGCGCTCCTTGAGCCAGACGTCCATCTCCCTGGCCGCCTGAGCGCTCGAGCTGAGCAGTTCCTTGGAAATTTTCTGTTCCAAAGCTCGCCGGTTCTGGCTGTAGGATATCCACGCCGTGGACCCCGAAGGGATCAGCGTCACCAGTACCGCAAAGACGAGGATCTTGCTGCGGACGGTATCCAGACGCAGCACGCCGAAGTGCTTGGTAAGGGGGGCAGCCAAGCCGTTCAACTGGGCTCCTCAGTGTGGGAAGGCGGCACTACTCAGCAGTCGGAGCGACCTAAGCAGATCGTGGGCCAAGGGACAACTCTATGAGCTACTTTGCTTTAGGTCTATCCCTCGAGACCCAGGTACGGGTGCGCTGCGGAGGATGTGGCAGATTCCCTTAGTAAGCCGAGGGAAGGCAGCTTAAAGCCCGGTTATGCCTCCCGAGCCCGCGAGAGCAGCTTTCGCACCGCGTCTCGCAGAGTTGCGATGCTGAATGGCTTGTAGATGGTAGGGATGTCAGTGGGGAAATCCCCGAGCCGGCCAGCCCGGACAATATCGTCGATATGCAGGATCGGAAGATCAGGGAAGTCCTGGCGGATTCGGCTCACCAGTTCGGGGCCGGTCAGCCCGGGCATATAGTTATTGGTTACGATCAGATCGAAGCCTACTTCGGCGCCCCGAGCAGCTTCCAGCGCCGCGCGCCCGTTCGCCACCGCGACAACTTCATAGCCCTCGTCGGTGAGAGCACGAGCGATGAGCGCTCGAACCATCGGCTCGTCATCCACGACAAGGATGCGCGCGGCCATGAATTTTCCTGCGCGAATGTGTGATCTGATATGAGCTGGAGGTACATCATACTGCCTGCCCGACGATCACGCGAGTCCCAGCAATTCGCTTGACTCTCGGAGAGGCGCCACATAGGTTGCCGGCTGACGCGTGTGTACAACGCTGGAGGAGATCGTGGTCCACAATCCCATGCTGCTTACACTCAATACCGAGCCGGCGCTCGATCTGCTTTGCCGCGCCAGCCGGGACTGCGAGTGGGAACGGGGCCATACGTAGGACTTCGCCGAAGGCGACGTGCACCCGACCCGCTGCATTACAGAGCGGGTTTTTTGTTGCGACACAATCCCAATCCCCGGAGCTGCAGTGATGATCTTGCCCGGCGAAGGTGGAAGAATCGTCGTGCATCCGCCAGCGCTCTTGACACCGGCGCAGGGTGCCGAAGAAGACGGCAGTCACCCCCAGGACGATCCCCTGCCTCTACCGACTGCTGAGGCTCTGGAAGCCAGAAAGCTCAGCACGCTGGTGGACGTGAGCCAGGCTCTGGCAGGACACCTGAACCTACAAGCCGGCTTTGGCGCGATGTTGCTGATCCTTCAGCGACGCTGCTCCGTCATCCGGGGGGCGGTAGCCCTGCTGGATGACCGCTCCGGCACGCTCCAGCTCCGTGCGAGTATAGGCCTGGACCGTGGAGAGCGGCCATCGCACCTGGAGAGCGGAGCTCTGCACCAGGTGCTGACGACGGGCGAGCCCGTGCTGATCCCCAACCTGCATGGTGACTCCCAGCTGGTCCCCAAGCGACCCGATCGCCGGGAGCGGCAGGCACCAGAGCTCAGTTTCCTCGGTGTTCCCGTCCTGCTGCACCGTCGCTCCATCGGAACACTCGCCGTCGAGCTTCAGTATCGGCCGGAACGGGATCTCGAGCGCCTGCTCAAGTTTCTGCGGGTGGTGGCATCCATGGTTTCACAGGCAGTCCGGATTCACCGGCTTTTGGATGCCGAGCGGCACAAGCTGGTGAGTGAGAACGCACAGCTTCGGCAGGAGCTGCAGCAGCAATTTCACTTCTCCAATCTGATCGGCATGAGCGGCCCGATGCGCCAGCTGTACGAGGAAGTCGCCCGAGTGGCGAGCACCAACACCACGGTGCTGATTCGCGGAGAGTCAGGCACGGGAAAGGAGCTGATCGCGCAGGCGATTCATCTGCACTCGCCTCGAGCCGCCCGGGCGTTCGTGAAAGTGAATTGCGCTGCATTACCGGAAACCCTGGTCGAGTCGGAGCTGTTCGGCCACGAACGAGGAGCATTTACCGGCGCTCAGCAGCGTAAGCAGGGACGGTTCGAGCTCGCCAACGGCGGGACAATCTTTCTCGATGAGATCGGAGAGCTGAGTCCCGGCACACAGGTCAAGCTCCTCCGCGTGCTCCAGGAACGCGAGTTCGAGCGGGTGGGTGGAACCGACTCGGTTCGGGTCGACGTGCGGGTGATCGCGGCCACCAATCGTAACCTCGAGAAGGCGCTGGCGGAGTCACATTTTCGAGAAGATCTCTACTATCGGCTCAACGTTTTTCCAATCTTCATACCACCACTCCGGGCTCGCAAAGCCGACGTTCTGCCGCTCGCCGACCACTTCGTCGAGAAGTATGCCCGCGAGCACGGCAAGCAAATCAGGCGGTTGTCCACCTCGGCCATTGATCTGCTGTCGAGCTATCATTGGCCGGGCAATGTCCGCGAGCTGGAGAACACTATCGAACGGGCTGTCCTGCTGGCCGACGGGGGAATTATTCACGGGTACCATCTTCCACCGACGCTCCAGACCGCAGACGCTACTGGAACACTGGTGAGCTCCTCCTTGGGGAGTGCGGTAGAGGCATTTGAGCGCAGTCTGATCGAGGATGCACTGAAGAGCACACGCGGGAACCGCTCGCGGGCGGCACGGCTGCTGAACACCACCGACCGGGTGATCAGTTACAAGATCAAGAAATACGGGATAAATCCGGCCGATCTGCGCGACTGAGCGGGGCTTGCGGGCTGGAGCCCGCAGTCCTGGATGAAAGCACCGAGGAGTAGACCGCAACTGCGGCCACCAGCAGGTTTGCGACGATCAGCGGGAGTGCCTGCAGCAGCACGCCGTACCAGACCCAAACCAGCGCCGCAGCGGCCTGGATTCGCCTGAGCTTTGATTGGTCTTTGCAGGCATATGACGCGAGGAAGACCGCCGTTGCCACCCATCCGAGCCAATCGGTTGCTCTCATGCCACCGCCGGGGTCCGGGCCGCCGCGCCCCGAATGATCAGGGAATCGGTGCGCGCCTTCTCCCACTCCTGGAGGACATAGCCATGAGAGGCGAAAAAGCTGCGGATCCCAGCCGTATCCAGCCCGACGATATCCTCCAGAACCGGCACCAGCACGCTGAGCACGTCGTCACTGAGGATGGTTCGTCGGGCGATGGGTGTGAGAAAACGGTTTTCCGAAACGGCTACTGTGAGTCCGTCTAGCCGGTTGACGTGCAGCATAACGTGTACGTCTGACCCGCCATCTCCCACATAGATAATCCTGTCCCCGCTCAATCCCAGCTCGGCCCTCAAGCCATCCAGTACAGCCACCTTGCCGTATCCAGCGGGTACGTTGACAATCGACTGAATCTCACCGGAGCCGGGATCGTAGCGGAATTTGGTGCCATGGATTCGTTCCGGTGGCACCAGCCCCTCCAGCGCGGCGCGAATCACTTCCTCGGGTGCGGCCGAGATGACACAGAAGGTGAAGCGGAAATCTTCCAATGTATCCAGCAGCCGCGAGAGTGCTCCGATGTTTTGCTTCAGCCGAATACGCCTGCCCACTTCCTGCAGATCCTCTCTTCGGACCTTCCGGTACTCCGGATCGTGCAGCAGCAGATAGGACAGCTCCGCGCCTTGCTGGACCAGGTGAACCGAGGAGAGACCGGCACAGCGCTCCGCGAAGCCGCCGATGCCGAGAAGCTCGCTGAGCAGAATCCCCGAGTCGTTGAAGCTGAGGGTCTGGTCGAAGTCGCTCGCCAACAGATAGTGTTTCGGATGCAAA
>DATADG010000133.1:0-3301 GCA_036258655.1 Gemmatimonadales bacterium
GCTTCCCGATAGCGGAACCGGCTTCAACCTGGATCCAGATCCAGTGGCTGACCCCATGAGCTCGGCGGTCGACCTCCCCTTGATCAAGCCGACCTCCCTCACTGGCGATAGTCTCGCCGATCTCGAGAACCAGGTCTTGGATGATCCCGAGAATCCGGACGTTCATCTGGCGCTCGCCGAAAAGCTGCTGTCCATGGGGGAGAGAGAGCGGGTCACCGAAGAGCTGGAGCTGGCGCTCGCCGGCTTCGAGGATCGTCAGGACTGGGCTCGCGCATCGCAGATGGCCGACCGGCTGATCCAGCTGGCGCCAGACAGCATAACCCATCACCAAAAACGAGTGGAGCTGGCATACCGCACAGGCGACCGGGCTCCCCTCCTCGAAGCCTACCTCGGTCTGGGTGACGCGCTCGCTAAATCGGGCGCCCTCGACAAAGCTGCAGCCGTGTATGGCCGAGTAATCGAGCACGACCCGGGGAACGCCCGGGCGACAGCTGCGCTCGCACGAGTGGGAGGAACCCAGCCGCCGACGCCTCCCTCGAAGGGGAAGTCGGCGCCAACAGCCGATGCTGCTGCCAAGAGCCCCCCGCCCACGCCCAGAGCCAAGGAGCCGGCCGGGACCAAACCCCCCAGCGCGCCGGCGCCGCAGCCTGCTTCCGCATCCAAGAAGGGACGGGCGCCTGCAGCGGCTGATGATGGTTTCGTGGATCTCGGTTCAATGCTCAGGGACGAGGTTGGCGGACGTGACACCCGGATGAGAATCCAGCGGGCGGATCCAAAGGATCAGGACGAACAGCGGGAGTTTCACGAGATCCTGGAACAATTCAAGCGGGGAATCGAGGAGAATCTGGAGTCAGACGACTACCAATCTCACTACGATCTGGGGGTCGCATTCAAGGAGATGGGCTTACTCGACGAGGCCATTGCCGAGTTCCAGAAGGCGCTGCGCGCGACCGAAGGAAGGCTGCGCACCTCGGAAGCACTTGGGATGGCGTTCTTCGAGAAGGGCCAGTACGCCGTGTGTGAATCGGTCCTCCGCCGCGCAATTGATGCTCTGGAGGGATCGGATGAAGCCAAAATCGGTCTGCTCTACTGGCTGGGGCGCGCATCCGAGGCGCAGGGCAAAAAAGCAGAGGCGATCGCGAGCTACGAACGCGCCGTCGCAGTGGACATCCGGTTCATGGATCTGAGCCAGCGGATGCACCGGCTGGCAGCGGGCCGGCGCGCGTGAGGCCGGAGACCGCACCGGTCTCACTGGCTGACTTGCAGCAGCCCATCCGGGCTCGGCTGGATCAGGTGCAGCAGGAACTCCGCCGCATCGTGGAGGCCGATTTCGGCCTCATCACCGAGGTCAACTCCCACCTGTTTCAGATGCAGGGGAAGATGTTTCGGCCGACGCTGCTGCTGTGGGCCGACGAGGCAACCGGCGGGTTGGACCAGCGAGCCAACCTGCTCGGAGCCGTCATCGAGCTCATTCATCTGGCCACCCTGGTGCACGACGATTCGGTGGATCATTCCGTGCTGCGGCGGGGGATGCCGACCATCAACTCGCTCTTCAGTCACCAGGTGTCGGTGATCATGGGAGATTACCTGTACTCCCGTGCGGTCATCGAGCTGGTACAACTGCACGACCTGGAACCGCTCCGGGTGCTCAGCCGGGTAACCAATGAAATGACAGTGGGCGAGATGCGGCAGCTGCTCGCACATGATCCCCTGCAGTTCTCCGAGGATCAGTACGACCTCCTGATTCGGGCCAAGACTGCCTCACTCGTGTCGGGTGCCTGCGAGGTCGGGGCGCTTCGCGCGACACCCGACGAACGCCTCGCGCTCCGGCGGTATGGCGAAGCGCTGGGCATGGCCTTCCAGATCGTGGATGATCTCCTGGACTACACCGAGGATGCGTCGGTGACGGGCAAACCGTTCGGCTCCGACCTCCGGGAGCACAAGGTCACGCTGCCGTTGATTGCGGCGCTGCCCCGGATGCATGAGGCAGAACGTCGGTCAGTCACGCGGCTGCTGCATTCAACACAGCCCAGTGACGCTCAGATTGCCGATGTCATTGCCGCCGTGAGTGAGGCCGGCGGTCTCGACTACGCCCGCGAGCGGGCCCTCCGGCTGGCACAGCAGGCGGATACCGAGCTGGATGTCCTGCAACCCTCTGCGGCCCGTGACGCCCTGAGGGCGAGCATTACCTACGTCATAGATCGCAGGAGCTGATGCCAAGCGGCCCACACCGGCCACGCTTTTACATCTGGGTTCTCATCATAGGGTTCATCGTGGGAGGAGCGCTGACCTCACTCCTCCGACAGACTCTTCCGGAGAGCGCGGCACGCACCTTTCTGACCAGCACCTGGACTCCCACGTTCGGCCCTATCTCGATGGACCTCCTGGTGATAGACTTCACCTTAGGTCCTATCGGCCTCCACGTATCGGTTCTCAGTCTGGTGGGGGTCCTGGTGGCCTACTTGATTGCACGTTCGCTCTTCTAGGGGGCCCTGTGGCAAACCTCGGTATGTGGGAGATTCTGCTTATTCTGCTCGTGGTGCTTCTCCTCTTCGGCGCCAAGCGCCTGCCGGAGGTCGGCTCCTCCATAGGCAAAGGCATTCGGGAGTTCAAGCGCAGCATTTCCGATACGCAGGACGCTATCATGGGGCAGGACGAGCAGCGAGGCAATTTGCCGCCTCGCGTGCCCGACAGCTCCCAGCAGCCTGCGCCAGGTCAGGGTGAGCCCAAACGGCTGTCTCAATAAAGACGGGAAGGCGCCCTACAATACCCCTGCCGCCTGACCCGCCGGAGTCGGCGTCGACTGCAATACCTTGTCCCGGTTATCAACCACTTTTGCGGACTTGCGTAACGAGCTCAGAAAGTTCCTCACCCGCTCCTGCTTGGCCAGGTTGATCGAACGGGCCCGGTACTCGTCGAGCTGCTTCACGAACTCGGCGGAATCGGCCTTCTGCCGCTTTAATGCCTTGATGACGTAAATCCCATCCTTCGTATCCAGGATTCCGCTTCGTTCCCCTTCCTTCAGCCCGAATGCGGTGCCTACAACTACCGGATTGGTAAGAGGAGGGTTGACCCGGCTGAATGGCCCAAACTCACGATGGGGAAGTTTCATGGCGGCGGCAGCCTCGGACATCGAGGACCCGGTTTCGAGGCGCTTGATGTATTCCTGGGCCAAATTACGAGCCGCTTTCCACTTTTTCTGATCGCGGACGGCACTCGCCACTGCCGAGCGGACCTGATTCAGCGGCGGCACGCCGGCCTGGTGCACACTGTCCAGGCGGAACAGGTAATACGCCGACGA
>DATADG010000134.1:0-5092 GCA_036258655.1 Gemmatimonadales bacterium
GGGCTTCGGCAGGTCGGATTCTTGCGAGATCTGATTGTCCAGCGACGACGAGAGCCGCGAGACCGACGAACAACCGTCCGAGAATGACGCCGAGGCGCATGGTCGACCCTCCCACAGATAGCCCGCAACAGCGGCAGCATCACGAGGTTAACAAGCGATTTCATGGGCGGTGATCACGATCGCGGGAGCCTTTCTGCACTACTGAAAGCGAGACCAAGGCGGCGTAGGGCAAGCAGCCAGCCTCCCGACCTGGAGAAAAGCAGGGCCGTTCCGCGGCGTACACGGGCGGCTAGAACGGGGTTACCATCCACACCGACTATGCCCTTCGCGTGCTGCTGACGCTGGCCGTCATCAACGACCGGGTCGTCACCATTGACGAAGTGGCGAAGCGCCACCGGGACGCAGCCGTGCCCGGTTCCACATGCGGACCGAACCGAAAAAACGAGAAGGGATCCTGGAGGAAATAGCGGTCGACCTGTGCGGAAAGACCAATCACGTGCTGGGGCAATCATCAGTCCCATCGGTGGACGCCTCCGCCCCGCCGCGGGCCATGTTGTCCGACCGACCTCTCAATTCTCTCGTCAAAATCTCGGCCTAGACTGGGCCGTTCGAGAAACGACCGCCCACATACGGCGGGTCGGGGCGAAAGGGCTCAGGAAGGTTGCCGTCGTCCGTGAGACTGTCCCCGAAAAAGACTATTCTCTGGAATCTGATCGCCATGGGTGCTCCTCAACTCATCCGATGGGCTCCGCCAGCCCATGTTGCTGCGGTTTGGGCCCCTTCCGGAAAGGTTGAGTGGTCTAGGCTGAGGTGGTCCGGAGGGGTTGTCGAACCCTCTTTGGACGGCAATGAGGCCCGACCGCTCGGCCGCAGCATAGCACCGCCACCCGGTCCTTACGAAAGCCATTTGACTGCCGGGCCTACACGCCGCGGTCCGTGAGGGCCCGCCATCGACCTTGGCCATATGCTGGAGCATAGCGAGCGGGCCGTTACGGCGATTTGCCAAGCGGCGAGCTGCGGTCAGTCAGCCTCGGTGAACGTGGACGATCGGCCCGATGATCTCCTGGAGGCGCCCTGGTCGAGCTATCACTTCGAGGTGACCAACGAGGCGGGTGAAGTCCTTCTGGAATTCCCGTCCTCTGAAGCAATCAAGGTTGAGCGCCAGCCAAGCTAGCGATTACCCGAGGAGGACTTCATGCAGCGCTCCGGGCAGAACCCTTCGATTCTCGAAATCGCCGGTATGCCCCCGCGGTAGGGAGATCTGCCGGTCCCACGGTTTTACCCCTCGATTGACAGCCTCTTCCACCTTTGGTCATGTGACAGGGAGCAAGGGTCAGGCGGGCGAATTCTCAATAGAGCAGGTGATCTTCTCGAAGCAAAGCACCTGCCGCCGATTTCGGGGCTGGAGCCCTCAGGAGAAGGTGCAATGACCACAATCACCCGCAGAAGCGTGCTGGCCGGTGCTGTCGCTCTGGCATCGGTCCGACCGGCATCAGCGCAGAGCCCTGCAACGTGGCGCTTCGCCCATACTCTCCCCGAGAGTGATACCTGGCACAAGGCCGCGCTGCGCTTCGCTGAGCTCGTGAACGAACGCACCAGGCGAGCGATTCAGATCCAGGTGTTCCCGAACGGCGTCTTGGGCAATGACCCCGCTCTGATCAGCGCCGTGCGCGGCGGCCTCATCGAGATCGCCGCGACCGGGAACCCCTTCTTCACCGGACTTGCGCCGAAGCTGAACGTGCTCGATCTCCCTTATCTGTTCCGAGACCGCAGGCACGCGACGGCGGTGCTCGACGGCCCTATTGGTGAAGACCTCCGAAACGAGCTTGAGGGCTCCAACCTGAAGGCGCTCGCGACCTTGGACATCGGCTGGCGCAATCTTACCAACAGCCGCCGACCGGTCCGTACGCCTGAGGACATCAGAGGCCTCAAGATCCGCACAACGCCTAATCCGGCCCACATCAAGGCTTTCCAGCTGCTGGGTGCGATCGCCACGCCGTTGGCGTTTAGCGAGCTGTTCACGGCACTCGAGGTGGGCTCCGTCGACGGACAGGAGAACCCGGTCACCCTCATCCTGAGCGCGAGGTTCTTCGAAGTGCAGAAGCACCTCACGCTCACCCGCCATGCGTTCACCACCGGGCCGCTCGTCATGAACAAGGAGAAGTTCGAAGGCCTCGCGCCAGATTTGCGGACCATTCTGATCGAGACGGGTAAAGAGATAGCGCGTTTGCAGTGGAGGATGAACGAAGACACCGAGGCGAGCAGCCTTGCCGCGCTGAAGTCCAATGGAATGCAGGCCATCGAAGACCCTGATCGTGAGGCCTTTCGCAGGATCGTAGCAGACGAGGTCCGCAAGGACTTCGTCGAGAAGTTCGGGCCGCAACTCCCCAGTCAGATTGATGCTGTGAGCTAACTCAGATGAAGATCATCGATCTCAGCATGCCGATCGGGCCCCACTTCCGGTGGGGCCCGAACCTCCAGATCAAAGGCGACATTGCTGCCGGTGACGATTTTCGGATCAGCCATCTGGCGACCACCTGTCATGGTTTCACGCATGTGGACGCCAAGGCACACTTCGTGGCACATGCGCCGACCATCGAAACGACGCCTCTGCCCCACGTGGTCGGCCCATGCCGCGTCCTGAACCTGCGGGACATCGAGGCGAATACCGAAATCGGCCCGGAGCGGCTCGCAGCGGCGGATCCAGGCGGTCCGGATGGAGAGATCCTGCTCCTTTCGGTCGGCTGGGATCTCAAGCGCGATTACCGGTCGCCGGCGTTCTGGACAGACGCCCCATGGGTTACCCGGGAAGCTGCGGAGTGGCTCTACGCCCGCAGACCAACCGCCGTGGCGTTCGATTTTCCGCAGGACTTCACCATCCGCCTGCTGCTGGAGGGGAAGTCGGTCCCGAAGGACCAGCACGTCACCCATGAGGTGCTGCTCAGCGCAGGTGTCACCCTGATCGAATATCTCGTCAACACGTCGGCCCTGTCGGGTCCGCGCACGTTGCTCTGCGCGGCGCCATTGTTGATCCCCAATGCTGACGGAGCACCCACCCGAGCGTTCGCCCTGGAGGGGCTGAGTACGTGAGGCTCCTGGACCGGCCCGGAGGCCTCGGAGCAGACCCAGTTCTTCAAGAACATGGCGACGATCGGCCGTCAGTGGGGCGGGTGCCTTCAGCCTCCCTCGCATCTTGCGCGCAGGCCCTCCGGACGATCCGGCCCAGGCTCCGGCGCGTGGGTGAGGAGCGTCTCGCCGCTCGGCGCACCTCGGCCCTGCCGAGATCGCGGACGCGGGGCCGATGACGGTGCGCTGGTGCGTCGGGGTCTAGGAGGCGGTCTTGAGCAGCTCACGCGCGATGACGAGCCTGCTGGATCTGCGGTACGCTCGAAAAGGCGGAACAGCCGGACATCGCGGTGTAAGAGTTCCAATTATTACATCGCAGTATAAGCGTTCCAGATATTCCGCCATCTAACGCGCTGGATCGCCAGCCTCGTGGTGCTGATCGGAATCTCGGTAACGGTCGGGCTTCTCGAGGCCTGGCCGTTCGCCGTGCTGGTCGACAGCGTGCTCACCCAGGAGCCGAAGGGCGATTGGATCCACGGGCTGTTTCTCTCGCTGCTTCCCGACAGCAAGGTGGGGCAGATCGTCGGTGTCGTGCTGATCGGTCTCGGGCTGCAGGTCATCGGCTACACGGTCTGGATGGCCCGCATGATGATCAACTATCACCTGAACTACCGCGGCACGACCGTCTGGTGATCGGCACGGCGGTCGCCGCCGTGACGCTGATCGTCATGACGGTCATCCTGCTGTCGCGGGAGGTCTCGCTGACGCTCGCGGCCTTCAGCGTGGCCCCGTTCATGATCTGGAGCTACTGGCGCTTCGGCCTGCGCATCCACGAACGCGCACCGACAGCCAGGATGGTGTCGCACCCAGCGGATAAAGTTGCTCCTGCCAGTTCGTCCGCAGCCACCGCGCCAGCGCGAGCGGCGCGATCAATCAGGGCCGATTTCAAACTGAGACACTACCGAGGTCGCCGGATCTTTGGGTGCTCGGCTGCAGTGGTGCTGGCATTCCCGCCGTGGGGTAGGACACAACGTCAGCGGGCGGCTTGCGCTGCACCGTTTCCCGGCCGCTCAGAATCGGCTGGGCGGGTTTCAGCATCGAACCGGAGCAGGCGGCGCTGTGCTTAACGCAGCTGGAATGCGAACGCTCAGCAGGAGATCGCACCGGGCGCGCTGACCTCCTGGCGCCGGGCCAAGGCGGCAGCGGTACGTGTCCCGCCACGAGCTTTGTGGGGACCAGGACCAAGTTGGGCGAAGTATTTCTGAAACGTCGGCGCGGATGACGACGGCCTGCAAAAGCGAGACGAGTAACCCACATGAGATCCGCTCGCCAGTCCGCGTCCTTCTAACCTACGTCCGTGAGAAGACGGTTGATCTCAACAAGGTGGTCGCGACTAAGCTCGCATGTCGCCGTTGCGACATTCTGCTCGACCTGCTCCGGTCTCGTCGCGCCGGCGATCACACTGGCCACCTGAGGACAGGCGAGCAGCCACGCGAAGACGCTGTCACGCCGGGCTTACGCCTCTTCGCCTCATCAAAGTCCGGGCAGCCGGCGCACCCGCTCTACCAGCAGGCTGCCCTGTTGCCGGTCCCCTTCGCTGCTGATTGAGCCGTAGGCCGATGGCCGCGGGTCCGGCAATGCCTCTCAACTCCTGTATACGATTGCCCGGTGTTCTTCGATCGCTTGACATCTGGTGAGCTTCCGCCCGCTGAGGCGTTGATCTCTGTCCCGTTCGAGAACCAGTGGGCGCATGCTGCGGATGGAGTTGCAGCCGCTGTGTTACGGGCCCTCCCACGTCCAGAAGCCCTGAGCTCCCTTTGCGGGCACCGGGGGCGCAAAGTGCTCGACCGGGGTGAGCGGCCAGCCCCAGTTGGAGTGCTGGGCCCGGACGCTGTTGTGGCCGGATGTTTGCGGTTCCTCGCCCGTTTCTTGGGACCCGTCTGAAGCCCTGAGCGGCACCTTCGTCCATACTGCGCGGCTGCCGGGCTTCTGCGCGGATGGGAATGCGCTGTACCTCCGCATCGAC
>DATADG010000135.1:0-7100 GCA_036258655.1 Gemmatimonadales bacterium
GAGGGGGTGCTTTCCGCATCCTTCATCCCGGTCTACGCCAAGCTTCTGGCGGAGGGAGACCGTGACCGGGCGCGCCAGATCGCCGGCGCCATGGGCGGTTTGCTTGCCATCGCCACCTCAATCGTGGTCCTCATCGGGATACTGATTACGCCTGTCCTGGTCAGCGTCTTTACTCCCGGATTCGAAGGTGAGAAACGCGAAGTCACCATCCGACTGGTTCGGATCCTCTTTCCCGGCTCAGGACTCCTGGTGCTCTCAGCCTGGTGTTTGGGAGTACTCAACAGCCACGGGCGCTTCTTTCTGTCCTACTCGGCACCGGTTCTGTGGAACGTAGCGATCATTGCGGTTCTTCTCCTCTCTGGTAATGGAGCATCGGGGTATCGACTGACGGAGCTCGCAGCCTGGGGCGCAGTCATCGGGAGCGCCCTTCAGTTCGGAATTAAGTTTCCCTCGGTATTGAGGTTGATCGGAAGGCTGCCGGCTTCGTTCATCCGTGGAGCCACAGCCGTCGGAACCGTGGTGCGAAATGCTCTGCCGGTGCTGGTGGGCCGCGGTGTGGTTCAGGTCAGCGCCTATGTGGATACCGTGCTTGCCAGCTTACTCCCGACCGGTGCTGTAGCTGCGGTGACGTATGCCCAGGTGTTGTCCACCTTGCCGATCAGCCTGTTTGGGATGGCAGTGTCCGCCGCCGAACTGCCGGCCATGTCCGGCGTTCGGGGCGAGAGTCGAGCTGTCGCCGACCAGCTGCGGGAAAGGCTGATGCGCGGACTGAGGCAGATTGCGCTCTTCGTCATACCCTCCGCCGTGGCATTTCTTGCTCTTGGCGATGTCATCGTTGCAGCGCTGTACCAGACCGGAGCATTCACCCGAAGCATGACGCTGTACGTGTGGGGTATTCTGGCTGGCTCGGCACTTGGTCTGCTGGCATCCACCTGGGGAAGGCTGTACTCGTCGACCTTTTACGCGATGCAAGACACCAGGACGCCGCTCCGCTTTGCGGTCGTTCGGGTCTTATTGAGCATCCTTCTAGGCTATCTGCTGGCCGTTCCGCTCCCTGGAGCCGTGGGCCTCGAGCAACGGTGGGGGGTCGTGGGCCTGGCCGTTGCTTCCAGCCTTGGTGCCTGGACCGAGTTTCTCCTGCTCCGGCGCAGGCTGGATGCCCGAATCGGGAGTACGGTGCTGCCTCGCCGGCTCATTGCCCGGCTGTGGGGAGGTGCCGCCGCCGCGGCGATTGCCGGCGCTGTCGTGAAGCTCGCGCTGGAGTACCAGCACCCGGTTGTCACCGCACTATTTTCCCTGGGGATGTATGGTGTGGCCTACTTCGCCATTACGGCGGAATTGGGTGTCCCGGAATCCCGACGCCTGCTGAGCAGAGTGCGCATTGATCGAAAGGCGAAACGGTAAGTACCTCCTATTGCACGCCGTCGGGTTTCTCTCCTGACGGCTGTTCCTGACGAGATTGTCGTGACCACTCCAGCACTCCCCGATACGCTCCAGCGGAAGCTCGACACACTTCCGGATGGCCCTGGCGTGTATCTGTGGAAGGGGAAAGACGGCGAGGTGCTCTATGTGGGAAAAGCCAAGCGTCTCCGCAGCAGAGTCCGGAGCTACTTTGCTACGGATTTCCCCGATAGTCCGAGGAACCGACTGCTCCAGCGGCTGATCACCGATGTGGAGACCATCGTCGTTCCGAGCGAACCTGGCTCTCTCATTCTCGAAAACAACCTGATCAAGGAGTACCGGCCGCGGTTCAACGTTCGACTCAAGGACGACAAGAGCTATCCGTCCATAGCGGTCACCTTGGGCGAGCCCTTCCCCCGAGTGCTTGTGACACGACGCCGGGACATCCCCGGAGCCCGGTACTTCGGTCCGTATACCGACGTCGCACAGCTGCGGCGTACCCTGGCGATTATCCGACGGCTCTACACGGTGCGCAGTTGTCATGACAAGCTGCCGGAGGAACGACGCGAGCGTCCCTGCCTTGATTACTACATTGGGCGGTGCCGAGCCCCCTGCATGGGATGGCACGATGTGCCCGAGTATCAGCGGATGGTAGAAGACGTGGTCAACTTCCTCGAGGGCCGGACCCAGGATGTCCGAGTCCGGGTTCGCGAAGCCATGCTCGCGGCGAGCGAGCGTGAGGATTTTGAGCGCGCCCGTGAGTTGAGAGACGCGCTTCGGTGGCTCGATCGGCTGGAAGAGCCCCTCAGCGTCGAGATCATGGGGACGGGAGATGCCGATGTGGTTGGCTATGCGCGGGACGGCGACGACGCGGTGGGCGTCCTGTTTCGCGTGCGGGGTGGCCGAGTGGTTGGGAGAGAACACCGCTTCCTGGAAGGTGTGGAGGAAGAATCCGACAGCGCCGTCCTCAGCGCCTTCCTGGTGCGGTACTATGTGCCGGCTGAAGACCGAGCGAGGCGGCTGGTCGTGCCCTTTCCTCCCGACGAGTGGGACACGGTCCGCGAACTCCTGCCGGGAACCGACTGGTCCGTGCCCCGTCGGGGAAGTGGCCAACGTTGGCTATCACTGGCCGATCAGAATGCCACTCACCTGCTCGAGAGTCTGCGGATTGAATCCTTCGAGACTGAGGAACGGGCGGAGGATCCCGTCTATGCTCTGGGACGTGACCTGGGGCTGAACACCATTCCCCGTAGCTTCGTTTGTATCGACATCTCCCATAACCAGGGCCGGGATACCGTCGGTTCTCTCGTGTGGTTCGAGGCCGGGCGGCCCAAGAAGAGCGAATATCGCAAGTTCAAGATCCGAGGTCTGGGGCAGCAGGACGATTACGCGGCGATCCAAGAGGTACTCACCCGCTACTTCAGTCGCCGTCGAGACGAACAGCTCCCGC
The DNA here is from genome assembly GCA_036258655.1 of Gemmatimonadales bacterium. GTDB lineage: Bacteria > Gemmatimonadota > Gemmatimonadetes > Gemmatimonadales > GWC2-71-9 > CAVVWJ01. The sequence continues at coordinate 2,852 of DATADG010000135.1, forward strand.
TACCCGACCTGGTCGTGATTGATGGAGGGAAGGGACAGCTCAGCGCGGCGGTCACTGCGGCGCAGCAGCTCGGCTTGCCTCAGCTTCCGATTATCAGTCTGGCAAAACGTGAGGAGGAGGTATTTCTCCCCGGACGAAGCGAGAGCCTGCGCCTGCCGAGACGCAGTCCTTCGCTCCGGCTACTACAGCGGGCTCGGGATGAGGCCCACCGATTTGGTCTCGCCTATAATCGGAAGCGACGGACCCATCGAACGATCACTTCGGAGTTGCTGAGCATTCCCGGGGTTGGTCCCACTAAGCGGAGGCGCCTGCTGGAACGATTCGGGAGTTTGGCCGGGGTACGGTCTGCATCTGTAGCCGAACTTGCCTCGGTGCCCGGCTTTTCTGTCCGGCAGGCCGAGCGCATTCTCGATCACCTGAAGCGGGTAAGCGAGTGAGCTGCTAGCAACGTAAGCCGGTCGCTGACAAGCATCATATCCGGAATGCCGTCCCGTAGGTTCTTACTGCCTACCCGCTTCTACGCTTATCGGCGTATATTCTAAGTCTATGTCCGATGGACGCTTTGCTATTCTGGATCCGGTTGCCGGGATCAGCGGCGACATGCTGCTGGGAGCCTTGATAGCCGCCGGCGCATCTCCTGAATGGCTGCGACAGCTACCCTCGAGGCTTGGGGTTCCCGAGGTCCAGATAGAGACCCGGCCGGTCCTGCGCTGTGGCGTGAGGGCGATCAAAGTAGATGTGGTGCTCCCCGGTAACCTGCAGGAGCTTCCTTCCCGGTCCTTCGAGTACCCTCACGAGCATCAAGGCGGCCACTCACACGATGGAGAGCATGCAGATACTGGTGCTCACCACCACGACCGTCATGTGTCCACGGATCACACCGGCGATCACCGCCACATAGCAGATTTGGTCGAGCTCGTGCGACGCGCTGAGGTATCTGAGTGGGTGCGTGAACGAGCAGTGCAGGCCTTCCGACTTCTCGGTGAGGCCGAGGGACGGGTCCATGGCTTGCCCGCTGAAGACGTAGCCCTGCACGAAGTCGGAGCCATTGATGCCGTTGTGGATATTGTCGGCGGCATTGAAGGATTCGAGCAGCTGGGAATCACTCGGGTGTACGCGCGGCCGGTTGCGCTCGGCGCAGGGTGGATCCACGCGGCGCATGGCGTACTACCGGTCCCGGCACCCGCGACGTCCATCTTGCTCGAAGGAATGGAGGTGGCGCCGAACGGGCCCGTGCAGGGCGAGGCAACCACCCCTACCGGAGCGGCTTTGTTGCGAGTGCTGTCCTCGGGACCTCCGCCGAACAGGTGGCGGGCTCTCAGCGCGGGTGCATGGGGTGCCGGAGGGAGGAACCCCTCAACATACCCGAATGCGCTGAGGCTGATGATCGCATCCTCCTCAGTTGAGGCAGGCGAAGTCACGTTGCTGTCCACTGACATGGACGATCTGAGCCCCGAGTACTTGGAACCCCTGCGAGAAGCACTCTTTGCCGCTGGCGCACTCGATGTTCAGGTCTGGGCGACGCACATGAAGAAGGGCCGGACGGGCTTCCGACTCGAGGTCACCGCTCCACTGGAGTCCGACCAGGTTGCTGCGGCGCTGTTCCGCCATAGCACGACGGCAGGAATTCGCCGCCAAATTGCCGAACGAGTCACCCTGCCGCGGCGGGAGCTGGAGGTCACTTCAGCGGACGGAACAGCGGTGCGGGTGAAGGTTCTGGAGGGACCCGATGGTCCACGGGTGAAGCCCGAATATGAAGACGTTGCTGCAGTTGCGCGCCGGACAGGACTGCCGGCTCACCAGGTGGCAAGGGACTTGCACGACCGGGCGCTCCGGTCCCTGTACTCGAACAAGGAGTCGGACGAGTGAAAACGCACATGGCGGTAGCCGGAGTGCTGCTAGCTGGGTGGGCCGTGCAGGACGTGAAGGCCCAACAGTCAATGACCAGCAACCGTGTGGCGGACGTGATGCCGTCGCGGTATACGCCTCCGAACTGCGGGCTCAAACCCGGGCATTTCAAAGTCAGTAGCGGCGCAGCCTACTTGAAGACTGGTGTGGAAACCGAAGTTCCGGCCAATCAGACCCGCGCGTTGAAATCGGGAGAGAGGGTTCTTGTTGAGGCGATCACAGAAAATGACCAGGCCAAGAACCCCGCCGCGTGGTACTACCTTGGGCGAGTCTACCTCGAGCAAGGTGATATCGTAGGAGCCGACAGCGCCTTCACCAAGGCGGAAACAATGGCGCCCGCGTGCAAGCAGGAGATCGCCACGCTGAGGAACATCGCTTGGGTACCGCTGGTGAATGCCGGAATCGGCTTTGCCAAACAAAAGCAGAACGACTCCGCGCTGGCGTTGTTCCGGCAGGCAAACATCGTTTACCGAGACAAACCCTCAGCATATCTGAACGGCGGGGTCATCTTTGCCAACTCCGGGCAAGTCGATAGCGCCATCGTGTATTGGCAGAAGGCCGCTGAGATTGCCGAGCGCACCAACGCTGTCGAAGATCGGAACATCGCGACCCGGAATCTGGGAGCGATGTACCAACGTGCCAACCGCCACCAGGACGCGATTCAGGCGCTCGAGAAGTATCTCACCTGGTCGCCCAAGGATGCCGAGGTCAAGCGAGCCCTGGTTTCCTCCTATCGCGCCACCGGTCAGAACGACAAGGCAGCGGCGCTGGAGAAGGAAGTCGGTGCGGCGCCGTCGGCTGGCGGCTCTCCGTCGGTGCAGGGCGGCGCGGCCAGCGCAATGAACGCTGCAATCACCCTGTACAATGAAAAGAAGTACGACCAGGCAGCGGCAGCTTTCGAGAAGGTCGTGGCCACAGAGCCATACAATCGTGACGCGCTCTTCGGGCTGGCCAATGCGTACATCGGCCTCAAAAATGGGCCCAAGCTGGCGCAGACGGCGGAGCGATTGGTGGCGATCGAGCCGATGAACGAGGAGATCGTTCGGATGCTGGCGAACGGACTGCGCATGTCCAAGAAGGAAGCGCAGGCAAACAAAACCGCCGCGCGGGTCCTGTCTATGCCGGTGACCGTGAGCGTCGACCAGTTTGCTCCAAGCGCAGCCGGTGCCACGATCAGCGGGACAGCGACAGGACGTGAGGCGCAGACGCTTCAAGGCAAGCCGGTTCCACCAGCTCCTATGACGCTCGTGTTTGAGTTCCTCGATGCCAAGGGCACGGTGGTCACGAACCAGGAAGTCCAGATTCCGGCGCTCAAACCTGGGGAGTCACATGCGATTCAGGTTCAGGCGCAGGGGCCCGGCATAACCGCCTGGCGGTACAAGCAGAAGTGAGGAGAGCACCATGACGACGATCCGGGAGCAGCAAGAGGCCGGCATCGGCCTGACCACGACCAAGGCGCCGTTTATCGAGCGTGCTCAGCAAGAGGGTCGTCTCTACATTCACCAGCCATACGAGCTCTACTCCGAGGCCAATCACGAGGCCTGGCGCAGGCTGTTTGCCAGGATGGAAGAACGGTGGCGGCGGTACGCCAACGCCCGATTTCTTCAGGGCATCGACAACCTGTGTCTGGATCCGGAGCGGGTTCCTCGGCTCGACGACGTGAACCGATTTCTCAGTCCGCTCACCGGGTTCAAGGCCAAGGCGGTGAGCGGCTACATCCCATCATTCCTGTTCTTCAATAGCCTGCGCAATCGCGAGTTTCCAACCACTATTACCATACGCGACGGCGCGACCCTGGATTACTTGCCAGAGCCCGACATCTTCCACGACATCGCCGGGCACGTGCCGATGCACACGGATCCTGCGTTCGCCGATACTCTGGTGCGGTTCGGCGACTGTGCCCACACCGCGGCAGAGATTGTGGCCGGGATCAGAGACGAAAAAGAGAAGATCCGCCGTGTCACTAACATCTTCAAGGCGCTGGCTCGCTTCTTCTGGTTCACCATCGAGTTCGGTCTGATGCGCGGCGACGGAGGATTGAAGGTCTACGGTAGCGGGTTGCTCAGCTCGTTCGGCGAGATCGCTCACTCCATCGACTCACCCGAGGTACAGCGTTACCCAATCCAGTTGGAGTGGGTGATCAACCAATACTTTGAGATCGATCATTACCAGCCACTTCTATTTATCGTTGATTCGTTCGAACATCTTTTCGACCTGGTGGGGGAGCTGGAACGGTGGATGCGAGAGGGACGGCTTGACAATGTGTCTCCCGGCGAGCCTGCCATCAGCGAACCGGATTTGCGGAGCTTTCTGGAAGCATCGGCGTCTAAGTAGAACCGGA
>DATADG010000136.1:0-5941 GCA_036258655.1 Gemmatimonadales bacterium
GGGTGCCGGGCATCGGTCCGGTCACGGCGCGTCGCATCATCTCCGACCGATCGCATACGACCATTCGCAACCTCGGCGACCTTCGCAAGCTCGGCGTGCTCACTACACGGGCAGCCGGATTCCTGTTGTTGCGCGGACGGAGGCTCCAGAACGTGCGTTGGACTCAACAGCTCGGCTTCTGGGCACCGGAGGATGAGGTCGGCGCGCCACACATCGTGTACCAGGTCAGTCCGGGAACCTTCCGTTAGCTCGCGCCCGGTGAGATTCATCAGAAATCCGTGCCCAGACCTGCTCAGCCTGCCACAGGTGCCGGTGCTGATGTCGGGCTAGGATGCTGAGACAGGAGTAGATGTTGTAGCGGATCCTGGGATCGAATGGCGAGCGGATCCAGACCTGCCCCAGCCTGAGACCATCTGCCTCGCGTACACACGACAGCTGAGCGTCCTGCAAACGCTCGAACTCCGCCAACAGTTCGGCGGGCCGTTGGTTCGCTCCGGGCACAAACGCAGCAATGGTCTTCAACCGATGACGGACCGGCGGACCTTGCGTCCGCCACAAAATCCAGCCAATCGGATCTCTGCGGTACCGTTTCGGCGCTGGACCGGGTATCCGGCGCGCTCGTGCGAGCGCATCTCCAAGCAGCGGCAGGTAGGCCATCGCAGTCAGGTTGAGATGCCCTACGCACTCCGCTATCGACCAGCGCCCCGGATCCGGGCGGCGGTTCCAGGCGGTCTCCGGAACCGCCTCCGCGAGTCGCTGCAGACGATCTTGCGCGGAAACGAACTCGGCACGGACGGCCTCGAGTTCAGGGTGGAGGAGCATGGGTTCGTCGGTAGTTGGCAGTAACCAGTCGTCGGTCCTCAGTTATCGAAGTGTACTCGAGTTGCTTGCACCTGGCTGAGCGGCGGCACGACGCTGCTGAGGGAACTCGTGGGAGCCGGCGACTACCGATTACCGACTGCCGACTTCGGTGTGCCCTGAATCACCTCGGGACACTTTCGTCGGGACTACTCTTTTCGACCAGAGAACACCTGCGGGATTTCACCGAGCATCCGGAGAGCGTATGCAGGACACCCCATCACGTACCCGGCGTCACTGGGCAGACGTTGCCGTCCTTCTCGTTGGGCTCGGATTGTTTGGTTTGGCGATCTGGTTCCCGCCATTTACCACCACGGGAGGAGCCGGGGAAGTTACGTCGGTACCGACTTTGTGGCCCTACTACGCAGGAGCGGGGGGACTTACGCTGATCGCGCTGTTTCTGGGACAGCGGTGGGAGTGGCGCACCCTCGCGCGTCTTCTGCTGGTCGGCGCGGTCATTGTGCTGATCATTGGACTCTTTACTGGGTTCCATGGGCTGGGGCCGGTCGCCTGGATCACTGTAATCGTTCCCGGCATCGTGCTGCTGATCGCGGCCCCGTTCTTCGGGCCGATGCCCCGGGCCGCAGAAACTCGCCCTGGCTGAATTACATATGCACCGGCCGAGCAGTCATGCGGCTGGCGGTGAACTCCCCGCCCGTCCGCATCCGCTGCCGATCGGCAACCATTTGCCTCGCTGAGCCGTCCAACCCCCGAGTCCCGGTGCGCAGCAGCGCCGGATCACCAGTGCTGACTCGGAGGAACTCTTCGATGCTTCTGCAGCATATCCCCGCCGGGATTCTCGCATTCCTCTTGTCCACCGCCCTGCCATCGTTAGAGGCACAGGCTTCTCCTAAGGACTACGACGATGTAGACCCCTGGTCTGGGGTCGACATGCAGCGTCCCGGTGCCGATTCCGCTGCCGTCGCCACGTTCCTTTCTGGCCTGGCCGGCACCCACCCGGCCGTGTGCCGATTGGCCGTTGCTTCGATCGGCAACACGTGGAGGCAGTGGGACGACGATCTTCCACTTGGGCTCCTGGCAGGAGAGACCCAGGACACACTCCGCTTGAATCTGAGCCAGCCAATCTCAGATTCCGGCGCCCTGTCGCTCCTTGCCGAATCACTGGGACATCCCCAGGCCTGTGTCCGGCATGCGGCGGCGCGCATGTTGGGACACAGCAGGGTACCCGACGCAAGCCGCCGGTTGCGGTCAGCGCTTCGCGACGAGAATCCGCGCATTCGCGAAGCCGCGGCCCTGGGACTGGCCTATGCTGAGGACCCCGCATCATACCGCGATCTCGCGGCTGCAACTCGCGACAGGAACCCGGCGGTGGTCAGAATGGTTGCCTACGCTCTGGGTGACCTCGAGGATGCGCGCGCAGTCAAGCCACTGGCCGACCTGCTGAAGTCCACGGACGTCCTCACCCGGATCGCCGCGGTGTGGGCTCTCGGTGAACTGGAAGACATCCGCGCGGTGGACAGGCTCAAGCCCCTGGTGCGGGACGAAGCCCCAGCGGTTCGAGTTGCGGCCGTCGAAGCGCTCGGCGAGATCGAGGATTACCGTGCAACCAGCTCGCTCGCTGAAGCGCTCAGTGACAAGGACGTCCGGGTGCGACGGGCCGCGGCCCAGGCGCTGGGACAAGTAGAAGATCGGACGGCAGCGACACCGCTCACCCGGGCACTGGATGATTCCGACGCGGTTGTCCGCCGGCTGGCGGCGCAGTCTCTCGGTGAGCTCGAGATTGAGCGCGCCCCCGCTCGACTGGTCTCCGCCCTGGCCGACCAGGACACTGAGCTCGCCGTGATCAGTGCAATGTCACTGGGAGAGATCGGGGACACAGTAGCCGTCCCGGCCCTCACCGCCGCCTATCGGAGCCCCCAAGCGCGACTCCGCTATGCAGTTGTCGAAGCCCTTGCAGAGATGGAGGATCCTCGCGGGGATGCCGTCCTCCAGGCTGCAACCAATGACCGTGACCAGGTGGTGCGCCACCGCGCCGCTGAGGCCGTTCGAGACCGTGATGATGATTGAAGTGGCCCGGCCGGGTCCAGACTCCCGGGCCGTTCATGAATTCGAGCGGAGCTACCGATACTCGGGGTGTAGCTGCCCCCTTGCAGCCTTACCCGAGAGCGGCCATGCGAGTTCGTGGACTCACCCTGGCGCTGCTGTTCGCCCTGACGACTCAGGCCAGCGCCCAATCGGCAGGAACCTTCGAGATCTCCGGCTTTGGCCGGTTCACCCGCTTTGACGATACCCTCGCTATGCAGGAGGGGGGCAGCGGCGGCGGGTCGCTGGGTTTCTATCCTATAAGGAATCTCGCCCTCGAGGCCGAAGCCGCCTATACCCAGAGCCATAGCCATTTGACCGGTGTGGGTATTACCAACATTCCGCTCCGGGCTCGCCTGACCTATCACCTCCCTATGGGCGGCTATGGTTCCGCAGTGCGGGTAGGGGCCGGCTACTTGTACAATCTCTACCGCGACGGCGTGAGCTTCGATGATCATGGGCTGACCGGTGTGGTCGGGTTCCGCTGGGGGCTCCGGCCCAACTTCGCATTCCGGGTCGATGGGACCGCTGACTTCGTGAAGAGCCCGGACGCTGGCCGCTCGGACGAATATCTGAACTGGGGCGCCCAGGCGGGGCTGAGCTTCAGCGTTGGAAAGCCCTCCGGGCCCGCCAAGCAGAAGGACCGGGACAAGGATCTGGTTACCGACCGGATGGATAGCTGTCCCAACACTGACCCCGGGAAGGCCGTCGACCTGAACGGGTGCGCGGCAAATCAGAAGGACGGCGATCGCGACGGCGTCAACGACGAGCTCGACCGCTGTGCCGAAACACTCACCGGCTCGACAGTTGATGCGGAAGGGTGCTCTGCCAGCCAGAAGGATGATGACAAGGACGGCATCCTCAACCCACTGGATGACTGCCCGAATACGCCGTGGGGTGAGAACGCCAACAGCCGGGGTTGCGCCGGAAGCCAGCGCGACGAGGATCGGGACGGCGTCTCCGACAACATCGATCAATGCCCCAACACGCCAGCTGGCGAGGCGGTCAACCCGCGGGGCTGCTTCATGGAGCGCGATTCCGATGGGGATAACGTCCCGGACAAGCGAGACCGCTGCCCCAACACGCCTCCCGGTACCCCGGCAGATGCGAGTGGCTGTACGATTGCGGTGGTAGATGACCGTGACTCGGACGGTGATGGAGTGCCGGATAGACGGGACCGTTGCCCAAGTACGCCTCCCGGAGCCGCGGCCGACGCGACTGGCTGCACGATAGCGGCAGTTGACGATCGTGACACCGATGCGGATGGAGTTCCGGATAGACGAGACCGCTGCCCCAGTACACCTAGCACTGACACCGCCGACGCGAACGGCTGCAGTATAAAAATCGTCGATGAGCGTGACTCGGATGGCGACGGCGTTCCCAATTCGCGGGATATCTGCCCTGAAACGGCAAAGACAGAGAAGGCCGACGCGAAGGGCTGCCCCATCCTGTTCCACAAGGGTGCCCGGAGTGTCATCCTTCGCGGCGTCACCTTCCAGACGGGTAAGGCGACCCTCACTCCTGCTGCTCGGGAGATTCTGCGAGATGTCGCGAGCCAGCTGGTCGAGAACCCGCAGTACAGGGTTCAGATTTCCGGCCATACCGACAACGTAGGTTCACGGGCCGCCAATCTGCGGCTCTCACTGGCCCGCGCCCGTACCGTCGAGACATTCCTGGTGGCAAACGGGGTACCTCACACCCAGGTCACTGCGAAGGGATTCGGACCAGACGTTCCGATCACATCCAACAAGACTGCCGCCGGGCGGGCAAAGAACCGAAGAGTGGAGCTCAATCGTACCAACTAGCAATGAGAAAAGGGGCGGCGAATAGCCGCCCCTTTTCCTTGAAGGCTCTGGCCGCGCCGGTCACTCCAAGCTGAACGTCACCGGCTCCTCTGCCCCTGGTCGTAGCTGCGGGTTGCCTGCGAGCAACCGGGCGCACGTATTCCATCGCAGAATGGCCTCGTCGTTGCCGGCCGGCCGCCGGGACTCCGCCTTCTCGTACCAGCTCATTGCTTCGTGCAGCCAGCTGTAGGCCATTTCACCTGCTCGGGGAAGGTGCGAGCGCAGCTGCGCCTTGGCGCACCGCTCGCAGATGATGCCGGCGTAGTAGAACCGCTTATACTCGTCCTGCAAACGGGGGAGCACTTCACGTGCCCGGCGCACTCCCTCGGTGGGAGACTCAGGAAACTGGTCGGTTATGGCCAGGAGGAGCGTCACCAGCGCCTGCTGGTTCTCCGGGCTGACTGCCAGCACATCCAGACAGATGCTTTCGGCAGAGATCGGGTCGGCAATGATCCGATACCGTTCGGCCTTCTGCAAAGCCGCAGGAACTGCCTCGGGGGTGATGGGTTTCGGAGCAAACATAAGTGGAGACTACGGGCTCACGTGTCTGGCGTCTAGATCTGACGTCAGACGGGAAATGAACCTCGGCGCCCCTTTTCTATCCGCTCCTGTCCCGGTACCTTGACCCGCTCTTCAGCACTCGCAAGGTCAACGATGAAGCAAAGTCCCTTGGTTGTCGCAGCCGCCGTGCTGGCATCGTGCACGCCCACCGTCAATCTGCTGAACCCGCTCTCTCCGCGATTTGATGGCGCTTTTGCCCCTGTCGCCGAGGAGCAGCCCAGCAACACGCCCACGGCAATTCGGGTGGTCAGCTTCAACATCAAGCTTGCCGATCACATAGACTCCGCAATTGCGGTCCTGGGCAGCGATCCGCTCCGCAATGCCGACATTATCTCACTACAGGAGATGGATGAGAGCGGTACCGAGCGCATCGCGCGCGCCTTGCGGCTCAACTACATCTACTATCCTGGCTCGATTCATCCCACGCGGCAGCGCTACTTCGGCCCTGCCATTCTGAGCCGCTGGCCGATCGAGAGAACCTGGAAGCTCACGCTCCCATACGAGGCGCCTATCCGGCGGCAGCGGCGGAACGCCACGGCGGCAGTGGTGAACGTGGCCGGTACGCGTATCTGGGTCTACGCAGTTCACCTCGAGACGCAGCTCCGCGCTTCGGATCATACCCGTGAACTGCAGGC
>DATADG010000137.1:0-4697 GCA_036258655.1 Gemmatimonadales bacterium
GATCTAACGGTGGAGGCCCGCGGCGACCTTCATGTCGATGGGCACCACACGGTCGAGGACACCGGTATCGTATTGGGACAGGCTATCACCAGGGCACTCGGTGACCGGGTCGGCATCCGCAGGTATGCCGATACGCTGATACCCTTGGACGAGGCGCTGGTTCGGTGTGTCGTGGATGTGTCTGGGCGTCCCTATCTTTCGTATCAGGTCGAGATCCCAAAGTGGCAGATGCTTGGGGAGTACGATGTGTTCCTGACCCCCGAGTTCTTTCGAGCTCTGGTACTCAATGCCGAGCTCACCGTACATCTGGACCTGATTCGGGGCGATAACCCGCACCACATCGTCGAGGCCGCGTTCAAGGCGTTCGCTCGGGCTCTGGATGCTGCCACCACCCTGGACCCGAGAGTGACGGGCCCACCCTCCACCAAGGGAGTCCTGTGATTGCGGTGGTGGATTATGGAGTCAACAACCTGGGGAGCGTCGTCCGTGCGGTTGAGGCCGGCGGCCACAGGGCCACGCTGGTCAGCGATCCGAACCGGGTTCGTCGGGCGGATCGGGTCTTGGTGCCTGGAGTCGGCCACTTCGGCCAGGCTTCCCGGACATTGGCTGAGACCGGTCTGGGCGATGCCGTCAAAGAGGTGGCCAGGGCCGGAAGGCCTGTCATGGGCATCTGCCTCGGGCTTCAGCTCTTTTTCGAAAACAGTGAAGAAGCGCCCGAGGCAAACGGCTTGGGTTTGCTGTGTGGTCGGGTGCTCCGGTTTTCCAGTGATCTCCCGGTGCCCCACGTGGGCTGGGCCAGAGTGGAATTGACAGAGTTCGGGCGGCAGCATGCAATGTTGTGGCCGGTGCTCGGCCAATGGCCGCAATTCTACTATCACGTGCACAGCTACTACCCGGCCGGTCTGCCGGAGGGAAACATCCTCGGCACGGGCGAGTACGGCCGCCCCTTCCCGACGATCGTGGGAGAAGGGCCTGTCATCGGAGCTCAGTTTCACCCCGAGAAGTCTCAGCGCGCCGGCCTCATGCTGCTGGCCGCCTTCGCGGAGTGGCGGCCATGACTTCCGTCCGAACTTCGCTGGTGGATGTTTATGTGCTCCGGATGCGGAACGATCTGCTTGAGTGCCTGGTTCTCAGGCGGGCGGCCGGCGGGCGATGTCCCGGCTCCTGGGAAAGCGTGCATGGACACATCGAGCCCGCCGAGCAGCCAGCGGCTGCGGCCGCACGGGAGATGACGGAGGAGACGGGGCTCACTCCGCTTCGACTCTACAATCTGAGCCGGGTCGAGCTGTTTTACTTGCATCGGAGTGACGAAGTCGCTCTGGTGCCGGTCTTCGCCGCCTTCGTAGCTCCCGATGCAGGCGTCCGGCTGGGGTTGGAGCATGACAGCTTCGCTTGGCTGACTCCCGCCGCCGCCCGGCACCGCCTTGCCTGGCCTCGCGAGCACCGGGCGCTGAACGACATCGAGACCCTGCTCGCGAGTGGATCAGCGGGTCTGGTTGAAGACGTGCTCCGGGTATGCTAGCACGACGAATCATTCCCTGTCTGGACGTTGCCGGTGGTCGGGTAGTCAAGGGGATCCACTTCAAAGATCTGCGCGATGCGGGCGATCCTGCCATGCAGGCCGGCCGCTATGATGCCGAGGGCGCCGACGAGCTAGTGCTGCTGGACATCTCTGCCAGCCCGGAGGTCCGCCGGACCACTCTCGATACGGTGAGTCGGGTGGCGGAGTCGATCTTCATTCCGTTCACGGTTGGTGGTGGGATCCGGTCGGTCTCTGATGCCGGTGCGGCCCTGCGGGCTGGTGCCGACAAGATCGCGGTGAATACCGCTGCGGTTCGGGAGCCATCGCTGGTTTCGCGACTCGCCGAGAGCTTCGGCAGCCAATGCGTGGTGGTGGCAGTGGACGTTAAGCGCATCGGAGATCGGCTCGCGGTCATGATCAACGGGGGACGGGAGGAAACCCCGCTCGAGGCGGTGGAGTGGAGCTGCCGCCTGGAAACCCTCGGCGCCGGTGAGATACTCCTCACCTCGATGGACCGAGATGGCACCGGCGATGGTTACGATCTTCCTTTGGTGCGCCAGGTCTCGCGAGCAGTTCGGGTTCCGGTCGTAGCTTCTGGAGGAGCCGGCCGGCTGGCGCACCTGGCAGAGGCGCTCGAAGCGGGCGCTCATGGTGTTCTGGCCGCTACCATCTTCCACTTTCAGGAGTCATCACTGCCTCGCGCGCGTGCATACCTCAGGGAGCGAGGCTATCCGGTCCGGCCATGATTGCCGTTGTTTTCCCGCTCACATGGTTCCTCCTTCCGATCGCTGCCAGCGGAGGCGAAGCCCCGTGCGTCCGGCCCACCCGACCGGGTACGCAGGTCCAGGGTGAGGTTCGGGTTTGCCCCGGACGCTATCGCATCGCCGACCGGCGGGAGCAGGGCATTATCATCGCTGCAGCTTCCGGAACCCGCATCGATCTCGCCGGAGTGATTCTCGAGAGCGGGGATTCGATTGCGAGCAGGTTCGTGGGCGCCGGCGTGGTCAGCCGGGGTGTGGATCGGGTGACTATTACGGGCGGTGACATCCAGGGATTTCGCTACGGCATCCGCCTGGAAGGTGGGCGGGGCCATCGCGTCACCGGGACTGATCTGTCTGGCAGCAGGAGCCACAGCGTCCGCAGCACTCCGGCCCGCCCCGACTCCGCAGACCAGCTGGATCTTCTCCGTCCCGAAATTTTCGAAGCCTATGGGGGCGGCATCCTGCTCAAACGAACTACCGGTGTCAGTATTACGGGCGTCATCAGCCGCGGCGCGCAGAATGGTATCGCACTCATGGAAGTGCGAGACGGCTACATCGCAGACAATGATCTGGCGATGAACAACGGCTGGGGCGTCCACCTGTGGCGCTCCTCTCGAAACGTCATTGCACGAAACCGCGCCAACAGCACCCGCCGGTGTGAATCGCAGCTGCCCGCGGCCGATTGTGGCGCGGCGGCGATTCTGCTCAGAGATGCAAGCGATTCAAACACCATTGTCGACAACGACGTGACCGCCTCCAGTCTGGGGCTGCTCATTGCGGGTGAGCACCGTGGGACACGCCCGTCCGTTGGGAATCTGGTAATCCGCAATGACGGCTCCTTCGCGCTGCGCACCGCGTTCGCTTCATTCTTCGGGTGGAGCAACACCTTCCTGGGCAATCGGGCGGACAGCGTCAGCATTGGTTTCCGGCTCGACCACTCTGGTGGTTCGATGCTCCAGGGCAACACCGTGATCGGGGCGAGAACAGCCGCGGTCGTGAGCGAACACGGCAGCGACAACGTCATTCTGGCCAATGTGCTCATGGGAGGGCCAATCGGTATCCGGGTGGCTGCACCGGCTCGAACCGGAGACCTCAGCCGCCAATACCGCATCGATGACAACGTGCTCTCGCGGCTGGATCAGGGGATCGTCATCGAGCACACGACTGGCGCCAGGGTGCGCGGCAACGTCTTTGACGGAGTCGGTGATGGACTCGTTATTGACGGTGCCGGACATGGGAGCGAAGTCACCGGGAACGTCTTTCTCAAAGCCTCGCGCTGGTTCATCGAGGCGCCTGACCTGGCGGCTGGTGGCAACTACTGGGCGACCGCGGATGCCCGAGCCGCAACGGCCAAGGTCAAGGGCAGGATCAGCATCCTACCCTGGAACCCGGCCAGTGACGCAGGCTACTGAAGAAGTTCCTGAGCTACAGTTTTCAGGTCTCGAGGATTGAAGGGCTTCGTCACTCGGCGGATGGGGGATGCATCCGGAGGAAGGGGAACTTCTTCTTCCCCCGCACAGGCAACCACGAGGCGGTTCCGGGTATGGGGACAGGCGTGAAGCAAGGCGTGAGTAAAGGTCTCTGACCCGCCCGCGGCAACTCGGACATCCGCCAGGATCATGTCGTAGTCACCTTCTCGGACCAGGCGCAACGCCTGTTCGCCCGAACGTACCGACTCGACCGTATGCCCCTCCGGAGCGAATAAGGCACTGACCAGCCGGTGGACTGCCGGATCATCATCGACCACGAGTATGCGCCGGCGCTCCGCCTGGCCGTTTGTTGCCACCTTTGGTGTGGCTTCAGCTGGAGCTTGGACTTCATAGAGTGGCAGTGTGATTCTGAACTCCGCCCCACCTTCCGCCGGTGCCTCGTAAATCAGGTCGCCGCCATGGGCCTTCACCAGTCCATAGCTGAGCGAAAGCCCCAGTCCGGTTCCTTCACCTGGCGCCTTCGTAGTAAAAAACGGAGTAAAGAGATATGGGGCGAGATGCTTGGGTACGCCGGGCCCGGTATCCCGGACGCGGAGGATCGCCTGGCCGTCCGATCGGCTGGTAGCCAGCAGGATCTTCCGGGAGCGCCCGGGTGGAAGTCCGCCTACAGCCTGCACTGCGTTGGTGACAAGGTTGAGCAGGACCTGCTGGAGCTCATAGCGGTCTCCCAGAACAACCACCGGACCAGGGCTCAGCTCCGACTCGAGCTCGATCCCGTGCAGCTGCAGCTCGTAGATGATCAGGAGGGATGTCCGGGTGACCACGTCGTTCAGATCGACAGCCGCTTTCTCCGCCACGCCTTTGCGCGCAAAGGTCAGCAGGTTCCGGACGATCCGGCCGGCCCGCTCCGCCTGATCGTGAATGACCCGGAGATGCTCTCGTGGCAGGTCGGGATGCGGCGGTCGCTCCAGCAGCAGCTCCGCC
>DATADG010000138.1:0-8738 GCA_036258655.1 Gemmatimonadales bacterium
TACGCATTGAATAAGTCCTCAAAATCTGTTTATCACATTACTTCGACTTTTGTCCGCCCTCTCCGCTTTCTCCGATGGTGACTACGGTGTGCATCCCGGATTCCAGATGCTCGGCAATATGACAGTGCAGCATCCAGCGCCCGGGGTTACCGGTGTCGATCAGCAGGTCCGTCGTGCCACCGGCGGGAACCAGTACCGTGTCCTTCCAGACCGGATCCGTATTGCGAGCGCCGTTGCGGGCCAGAACAAGAAAGCGTTGTCCATGCAGGTGGATCGGATGCGCCATTGGATGCAGCACGTGCCGATCGTTTATGAGCCGAACGACCAGCGGCTCGCCGCGAGTAACCCGCCAATTGATTCCCATGCCCTCAGTGCCCGAGATGCTGTCGCGAAGGATCCAGCTCACCTGATTCCCGGTGCTGAGCCAGTCCATCATCGGCATCGAGCTGGTCCACTCCACCGGCTGAACGTAGGCGGTGTCCAGCCGTAGTGCCTGAATCAATGCGAACGGCAGATTCCGGACCCGCAGGGTAAGCAGCAACGTGCGATCCGGCGGGCGACCATGGAAGCGCTCCATCAATGCTTTCAGCTCGGTTCTGCTGGCTGCCGACTCGGTAGCATCTCGCTCGGTTACCGGCGCTCCCTGTACCTGTATGAAACCCAGGGTGTCTATCTCACCGAAGAATCTCCCGGTGACCCGGTCGATGCCTCGCACCTGATTCAATACCGGGTACCGCCCCTTTCTGGGCGGATCGAGCTCCACGACGTACCGCTCCGCTGGTGCGATCACCACACTTTCGACAGCGCGAACGTTGCCATAAGAGCCGGCATCTCCGGCGATCACTCGGAGGTGCGCTCCCACCACGGAGAAATTGAAGGTGCGAGCATTGGCCGTGTTGGTGAGGTGGAGCCGGACGCGCTCGCCCGGGCGGGCGGTGAGATGCCATCTCTCCTTGCCGTTCACCAGGAGGCGGTTGCCAAACCGTCCCATGAGGGCGTGGGTTACAGCGCTATCTCCATAGGGCACAGGACCGCTTGCCCCTTCAAGTAGGTCATCCAGCAGGAGAAAGGATTCCTTCACGTCATCACCGCGTGCTCCGGCAGGGCGAACCATGATGTTGCCAGCCAGTCCGAGATCCTGAGTGATGTCCTCGCGCTGGTGCGGGTGATACCAGAAGAGGCCAGGGTCGGGGGCATAGACCCGGTACACGAACTCACCGCCCGGCGGCACTGGCGCCTGGGTGAGGCCCGGCACTCCATCGCTGGCATTGGCGAGGCGTAACCCATGCCAATGAATCGAGCTTGGCACGTCAGTGCGGTTCAGGAATCTCACGGTAATGGTGGCTCTCGCCTCGAGCTCGAGTCGCGGGCCGGGGATCTGCCCATTGTAGGCATACATCACATGAGTGTGCCCACGATGCCTGTGCCTCACTTTCACGGCAGAGAGTGTCAGCGTATCACCATCGGCGAGATGGTAGACCAGCGTCTCTTTGGGATCCTGGAGCGATGCCGAATCGTCTCGGGGAAGGAAGGGCGCGACATCAGGCTGGAACCGCTCCAGTCCTGAAGGCATGCGGCTCGCCAGTGGGTGATGCGGTGGCATGGACCACGAGTGTGAAGCCTCGTGGTCGTGGGGTGCCGGAGGCTGCGGTGGCAGTGCACTGGTTCCATGGGGCAGCATCAGAAGACTGGGGGAGCTGCCGCGGAGCACCAGCGGGCCACTTCTCTCTGTCGCCTTCGCTGAACTCTCGGCGCTGACCATGATGATGAAGCGCTCGAGATCAATGGGACCCACGGTTGTTTGTCCGTTACGCACCGCGCCCAGCCGCATCATCGGCTCGAGCTCGGGCGTAGTTGCCCAGGCCACGAACTCCCGATATCCAAGAACTTTAGGGTCCGGCAGTCCGGAAAGAATCAACTCTACCGCATGGCGCGACCGGCCTTCACGCGTGACGGTGACAGCAAAGGGGCCCGGCGCAGGGTGCAGTATGGCTATCCCCCGGGCCAGGGGGGCGGCCACGGTCGAGAGCAGTGGAAGGCAGTAGAGCGAAGGATCAGCAGGCACGACCTCAGGCGAGCAGGAGTCCTGGCTCGACAGGGATTGTGCCATCCAGGGCTGCAAGAGGAGCACAGTCGCAGCGAGCCGGAGCCTTGAGCTGTGATTGAGAGATCCGGTAGAAATCACGGTGGATTGTGCCTCGTTTGTAACGAATGCTCCGGGATGCCAGCCGGTGCAGTACTTACGTAGACGCTGTATCTCGGCTTTCGACTGCGGTTTCGAGCTCCCGATGCCGTCGTTGGCATCGCAAAACTGACAAAATCCTCGCCGCGAACAACTCTAAAACACTTGAGCGGGGTCCTGGCACGGGCGATACTGCCGGCACGTCTTCGATGAGGAGCGCCATGTTCCCCGCTATCTGTCGTGGCAGGGCGCTGGACTCGTGTCTACTCGCGGCGGTGCTGGCTCTGTCCGCGTGCGCCTCTACAGGACCCGGATCTCCGCCGTCGCTCTCAACTGGCGTTGCACCCGCGCCGGTGCCAGCGGCGGGGAGTCCGTCTACAACTGCACCCACGGCAATGTCTCCCAAGCGCCGCACTGCTCCGGGCAAGGCCAGACGGGCACCGATTGATAGTGCCGCTCTGGAGCGGGAGATCACTCGCCGGCTGGCACACCAGCCGTTGGCCATGGCACTGGGCCGCCGGGCCCGCTACCCGCAGCTGGCTGACCGGATTGCAGCCGCTGTGGTATATGAGGCGACGCGGGCTCACATCAGCCCCAGCGTACTCGCGGCCGTCCTCCTGATCGAGAACGCACCAATGGACACCGGCGCGGTGAGCACCGAAGGCGCCATCGGCCTGATGCAAGTCATGCCCATGCATGTGGGCAGCTACCGCTGCCTCTCGGGCGACCTGCTGAATGTAGAGGCGAATATCTGTCATGGTGCCCGGCTGCTGCACAGCCACATCCGGCGCACCAAGTCCATCGAAACCGCGCTACGCCGCTACAACGGCTGCGTCCGCGGCCGGAATACGCCTCGATGCCAGCGCTATCCCGGACGGGTCCTCCGAACTGCCGCCCGTCTGCGCCGTGAAATTCTGGCCACTGGCGCCAAGCTCCAGGGCGATGCCATGGCCAGCAGTGGACTAACCTCATCGCGGCTCGGTGCACTTCCACCCGATCTCGATGTCGATTCCGCAGCGAGTGGAGTGAGCGTACCTGCCAAATGCGATTCGTTTCTCGGCTGTCTGAAGGACCGCTGGAGGTGAGCCGGGGTCACTGAGGGTTCCGTCTCAATCAACCCGGGGAAGAGGTGCGAGGCGTCAGGTACACGCGTAATAGGTCCGGGCGAACTCGCGGGCCAGCGCATCCGGCGGCCGGCTCAGAATCTCGTCAGCGGTGAGCCGCACGGCGACGATTTCCTCCCGCCCGCCGTCGAGCGCCCGTCGGGCGGAAAGCTGAAGCGTTCGGCGATCATGATCCACGCGAGGCTCCCGGCCGTCACCCTCGCGATGCAACTCGCGATGGACGGCAGCCACCAGTGCTCCCCACCGAGCCTCGAGCTCATCCATACGCTACAAACCCCCTCTATCTCTTGCTTCTCTTTCCGGCCCGTTTCCGCCTGCCGCCCTTCTTCGGGACCTTTGCGCCTTTCTTGCGTGCCTCGGACAATCCGATGGCGATCGCCTGTTCGCGACTCGTCACCTTACCGCCTCTGCCGGACTTACCACGCTTGAGCGTTCCCTTCTTGCGTCGGCGCATTGCGCTCTCGACGCTCTTGCTGGCCCCTTTGCTGTACCTTCTGCCACTGGATTTACGAGACGAGCCCTTTTCGGCTGCCATAGAGCCTCTGCGAGAAGAGGGTAGGCAAAGTTATTGATGCTAGTGGCTACTGGCCATGGGCACCGTTATCAGGTACGCCGATCCGGGAGCCGCCGACGGTCGACCTCGGGTCCGGTGAATCTCCGACGCAGGAAGCTCCCGAGCAGCGCGCCAGCTCCGGTTGCCACAAACGTGTACCCAGCAAGCATCACGACGCCCACCAGCCAGAGCTCGCTCGTTTCGGGGCTGCGCACCACCCGCCAGAGCATTACCACGAGCTGGCCCAGAAAAACTCCGCTCGCCACTGCACCTGGCCGTCCCGGTGCGAGCAGGCTTAACAACAGCCCCGCGATGAAAAGGGCGAGAGGATACGCCGGGCTGTTACCATCCCAAGGCTCCGCCTGACCCAGAAACTGTGCAGGTAAAAGCCAGAGGCCCAGTCCAATAACAAACCCGACCAGCAGTACCGCATGACGCGAGAGGTATGACACCCGACCTCCTCGGTTCGGTCGTGATCCTGTCTATTGTGTACTTCTCTCAAGGCTGGCGACTTGCCCTGTCTCAACACCTCACATCAGAAAAGCATCACAAGTATCGCGGGCGGACCGGCGATAAGGTAGATCTGCAGACTTCTCACTGAAATCCTTCTCCTGATGCTGCTATCAGGTGCGCCGCTGACGCGTGCCGAGCCAATGGGCAGTGGCCAGGGCGACGACTACTGACATGGTGATCGCCTCTCGAGCCGACATGCGCGTGGCCAGGATGAGTGACCCCAGGATGCCGACCGCTGCGACAGTTGTGCCGATCGGCACCCGGAACGCCGCTGGTGCAACCCCGGTGGCGGCTCGTAATTCCATCCGCCGGAGCACCGGCAGCGCGGCACACACCAGCCCATAGGTAAAGAGCCGCGATACTGCTGCCAGGCTGAGGTTCTGGAGCAGCCCGGCCAGGTTCGCGAGCACCCAGGAAAGCCCGGCAAAAAACAGAATCGAAAACCACGGCGTTCGAAAGGTAGGATGCACCCGACCGAAGAAGCGGGGGAAGTCGCCCCGTTCGGCGAGTGCCATGCTGAGGCGGGGCACTGCGAGGATATTGCTGGATAACCATCCGTATACCGAGATCAGGGCTGCGATAGTGATGAGAGCGGCACCAGGACCACCGAGCATCACCCGAGCCGCTCCGGCCAGCGGCCGGGTGGTAGCGGCCGGCTCGCTGAGCGTCGCCAGGACCGTCACCTGAGCCGCCAAATAGAGTACCGCGGCCACGCTCAGGCCAAGGAGCAAGGCAGATGGGGCGTCCCGCTGCGGATCCTTGGCCTCCGCCAGTGGAATAACTGCGGATTCAAACCCACCATAGGCAAACATCAGGAGCAAAAGCGCGCGTAGCCATTCGGAGAGACCGACATGATAGGCGTTCTCGTCGACTGCGGAGCCCTGATTCACGGCCCAGATGATGCCTAGCACCCCAAGCGCCAGTAAGGGGGTGACCTTCACCAGGGCAAATGCGTTGCTCAGTCGCGCCCCCGACTGCACCCCCCGCACATTCACCGCAGCCAGGATCCCCAGGAACAGACCAGTGGCGACGAGCCCTCCACTGCGGCTGCCGGCCCAGGGCCAGAACTCGGCCAGGTAGGTCGTGAAGAGATTGGCCTGCACGGCGGCGGTAATGCTTCGGACGAAGTAGCTCAACCAGCCCACCTGCATTCCCACGAAATCGCCGAATGCGACCCGGGTAAACAAGTAGGCTCCTCCGGTTCCGGAGAATCGAGACGCTACTTCGGCAAAGCAGAGAATCATCGTTCCGCTGAGCGCCGCCGCAATCACCCAGGCGGCAAGGCTCAGCCAGCCGAGACTTTGGCCCAGCGTTCCGGGAAGGATGAAAATGGAAGTGCCGATGATGCCGTTCACGACCAGGCCGGTCAGACTCCACCGGCCCAGGGTCCGAACCAGCGCGGGCGCGGCCGCGCCAGGGTCAGTCGCCGGTATGACGAACGACGGTGCTCAGCACCGCGATGGCTTCGACTTCGATGAGATACTCGGGACGCGCCAGACTGGAAACAACCAGCAAGGTGCTGGCTGGGGGGCGCTTGGCGCTGAGATAGCGAGACCGCACTTCGCGCAGAGCAGGGAGGTACTTGAGGTCGGTGATGAATGTTGTTGTCTTGGCCACATCGTCGAGAGTACCTCCGACGCTGGCGAGTGCTCGCTGCAGGTTCCGGATCACCTGCTCGGCCTGGCGCCGGAAATTACCGTTGCCAACTAGCTGGCCGGTGCTGTCGAGGGCCACCTGGCCCGCGATGTACACTGTGCGCCCATCCGGAGCCACCACCACGTGAGTGTAGCCGGTCGGTTTCGCCAGTGTCGGCGGATTGATGTAGCGGAGCCCCTGGGCATTCAGCGTGACGGGGAGGAATAACAGAAGTCCGGCGATGCACAGGCGACTCGCGTACATGGAAACCTCACGAACGTGAATTGCACCAAAGCATCCCGTTTTAAGCGGCATGCCCGTTATCCGGTCCTTGCCGCTCCCGCACCTCATAATGCGCCGACTGCTCGTCGAACCGGAGGAGTAGCTGGCGGGCCTTTGCGGGCACCACCGCCTGCTCATAGTTCTCGCCAGCAAACGTACGCACCGCCAGAATCGAATCGAACCACATGATTGTCACGAACTCCACCGTGTCGTCCACTCTGCGTCGCAGGAGATCGATCCCCTGGAATCCGGTGATCCCACGTGCGACAATCCCGGTGAAGACCTCGGCCTTGAGCAGAGCTTCGTAGGCATCGGCGTTCTCGAGCGTGGTCCAGCCGCGCCAGATTCGGCTGATCATGACGATGAAGCAGCCGCCTGGCCCCGTACCTGGATGGACTGAAACAACTCCCGCGAGACCGCCGCCACAGCGTGCACCGCGTGGTCGAAAGCAGCCTGGTTGGCCCGAGATGGCGTATGAAAACCGCTGATCTTGCGGATGAACTGCAATGCGGCGTCGTGCAACTCGGCCTCGCTTGGAGCATGATCCGGATGTCGCAGACGCTTGATGTTTCTACACATATAGCACGATCCTCAAGTAGTTCATGAACCTCTCACAACCACTCCCCCGGGGCACGAACTAGGGACGGAGCAGCCGAAAGGCATGCATCCAGTCGTTTTCCCTGAACCCGGGAATGCACCAGAGCTGGGCCAGCGGCTCGAGCGCACGGGCCGCCATCACCCCACCCATGTCCGCACCTTCCCAGCCGAACTGTTCGATCACATGCTCCACCACCGCCTTGGCTCCCGCGTCGTTGCCGCAGTAGAACATGGTTGGAGGACCACCCGAAAGGATTGGGTGCACCATCAGAGAACTGCCCACGCTATTGAATACCTTGACGAACTTGATCTCGGGGTAGGCGGACTGCAGCCGCTCCATGAGCGACTCGTTCGGCCCGGTAAAGTACTTGAGCACGCCGTCGTCGGGTGGCTCGTCGCTGATCGGGTTGGTGGTGTCCATCACCAACTTCCCTCGCAAGTTATCGGGTCCGGCCAGCTTGACGGCTTCCAGCGCTGCCTTTCCGAGAACTGCAAGCACCGCCGCCTCAGCCCACGCTGCTATCTGGTCGAAGCGCCCCTCTGCTATGCCAGTCTTCTTGGAAAATTTCGCGAGCTTGCCTGGGGTGCGGGTGCCGATTCGCACCTCGTAGCCATTACTGGCAAATCCCTTGGCCAGTGCCTGGCCCACCTCTCCAGAGCCGAGAACGCCGAGTCGTTGAACCGATATGGAGGAAGCCATGCGCCCTCATCTCGGGTGGAGCCACTACAGCTCTCCACGCGTCTACAGGTCTTTGCGGAAGCAGCGGAGCACCCCGGCGTCCTCGAAGCCGAGTGCTATGTGCGCCGCCGCACTTCCGGTGTTGTCCAGCGTCGTGTCTGACGCAAATTCCCGACACCCGCGTGTCCGGCCCCATGCTTCAGCTTCCATTACGAGGGTGCGTCCAACCCCCTTGCGACGTGCCCACGGGACTACGTACCACCCCTCCAGAAAGGCGACCGGACTGGTGCGGCAATTCTCCGCATACGGGCGCAACGACAGCTCCGCAAAGCCCAGCAGCTCTCCCCGCGCATTTTCTGCCAGCAGTACGGCGTGGAGACGTGGATCGTCGCCGGCGAAGAACGTCTCTGCTTCGCGCCCGAGCTCCTCGAGCGATTCATCCGGCCAGAGCGCATGCCGCAACGCTGCCCAGCGCGTGATATCATCGGGGCGAACATGCCGCACCCGAATTCCTGCTGTCTGGTGATCCGGTGAAAAGTGGTAAGATTGAGCCAGAGCCACGATCCTTATCCAGGAACAGGAAAGTATGAAGGTTTTTCTCACGGGCGCCACTGGGTATATCGGTTCCGCCGTTGCCGAGCGGCTTCGAGCTGCGGGTCATGAGGTGACGGGTCTTGCTCGCAGCGAGGCATCGTCGGCAAAACTCCGATCAGCCGGCGTTCGCGCAGTACGAGGTGATTTCTCGGATCCTGCGAGCGTCGCCGCGGCCGCACGCGCGACCGACGGCGTGATCAGTACGGCGACAACATATGACCCGGCGATCGACGGACCTGCCATCGATGCAATGTTGGATGCATTAGCGGGCAGCAACAAACCGCTGATCTATACCAGCGGCATCTGGTCCCATGGAGACACCGCCGGTCGCGTGGTGGACGAGACCTCGCCACCCAACCCTGCTGCGCTGGTTGCATGGCGGCAGGCCGTGGAGGAACGAGTGCTGAATGCGGTGCAGCGGGGACTACGCGCCGTCGTCATTCGGCCCGCCATCGTGTACGGACGCGGCGGTGGAATTCCAGCGGGATTCGTAGAGGCGGCACGGAAGGACGGCGCGGCGCGTTACGTAGGGAACGGCGACAACCGGTGGCCGTTTGTTCATGTGGACGACCTGGCCGA
>DATADG010000139.1:0-14420 GCA_036258655.1 Gemmatimonadales bacterium
CTCGCCCGGAAGCAGCTGGACCGGCTCACTGAGGAAGTTGCCGGCATGGAATCACGTTATGGCGAGCTGACCCGTCTGCTCCCCGCTATTCGTCAGCAGCTCGTCGACAGTGAGAGCCGCAGGGATGAGTGGTCCCGCGCCCGAAGCGCTGCTGAGGCCCGGCGGACGGAAATATCACTGCGAGTAGCGACACTCCGCGTCGAGGTCGGCAAGCTGGATGGCGACCTGGCTCTCGCCCTTGAGCGACTGGCCAACGCCTCCTCTCGGCGGCTTCGGGCTGCCGAAGAGCGGAATCAGATGGAGCAGCGTGCAGCCCAGGCCGAAGTCGAGCAAGCCGCTGCCGCTGAAGACCACGATGTAGCGGCGGCCGAGCATACCCGGATCGGCCAGGAGCTGATCGGACGCGCGGAGGCGGAGGAAGCTGTCCGCCGCCGGCTGACCGAGCAGCGCACTACCGTCCGTCAGATGGAGCAGGATCTCCAGACGCAGGCGCAGAGGCTGAAATCTCTCGAGGGAGAGCGCACGGCCCTCGAAGGCGAGCTCGCGTCCTTACGTGACCGCGCGGCGCACGCGGAGGCGCACTGCTCTAACCTGCGACAGGAGCTTGCGGCGGCGGAGCACCGTCAAGCGGGAGCAGCCGGCGAGGCGGAATCGGTCGCTCAGGATGCCAGACGCACGGTCTCCGCCGCAGAGCATGTTCGGCACCTGGTTGCCGAGTGTCGGGAGCGCGAGGCCATGAATCGAGCGGATCGCCGGCAGGCCGAAGAGTCTCTGGCCCAGCTCACCGCGCGCCGCCAGGCACTCGAGGAGCTGGAGCGCGACCGCGTCGGCCTGGCACCCGGTGCCGCTGCGCTCCTTGCCGTGCGCGAGCGCTTCGATGGCGGGGTCCTGGGCCCGCTGAGTGACTTCGTCAGCACCGGCAGGGAAAATGCCGAGCTGGCCGAAAGACTGCTGGGTGAATGGATGCAGGCAGTGCTGGTTCGGGATGCCGCAGCTGTGAGTGCCATTCAGGAGTGGCATTCGGCGCACCAGCCGGGACCGTTGGTGCTCCTCCCCGTCGATCCCGGCCCCGCAATTTCCCCCTCAGGGCACCCGCTCGATGATCGCCTCAAGGCCGAAGGCCCGGCCCTTGGCTGGGTGCAGGCGGCACTCGCGGGATCCGAGGTCCTTGACGACAGTGGCCGAGTGCTCCGACGTGCCAGTGGCGCAATCTTTCTCTCCGGCGTGGGAGCCCCATTCGGGCCAATCCGACGTCGAGCCGAGTTGGCTACACTGACGCAGGAAGTGGCCAATGCGGAAACGTCGCTGGCCACCACCGAAGAACGGCTTCGGCGCACGCTGGAGCGCTTGCATCAGCTCGAGCAGGCTTTGGCCGCCGCACTCGCCGAGGCCGAGCAGGCCCGTGATGCTGAACGGCAGGCTATCGCCGCGCGCGACGACCTGGTGCGCGTCGTCGGAAACCTCGCTCGGGAAGTGAGGGAAGCAGAGGCTCAAGCGGAGCGCCTCACCGAGCGGCTCACCCATTCCGAGCGACGTCTGGCCGATATCGATCGAGCGCTTACGGAAGACGAGCTCACCCGCGGACGGGTCGAGGAACAACTCGGCGCCGCCCGGATGCTGCTGGCCGAACTCGAGGCAGAGCAGGAAGCGACACGGGAGCAGCGAGCCCACTGGCAGGTGCAGGAAGCC
Source organism: Gemmatimonadales bacterium (assembly GCA_036258655.1). Classification (GTDB taxonomy): domain Bacteria; phylum Gemmatimonadota; class Gemmatimonadetes; order Gemmatimonadales; family GWC2-71-9; genus CAVVWJ01. Next base: position 1,690 of record DATADG010000139.1, read on the forward strand.
CACGTGGCCGGGAGCCTTCGCGCAGCCAGTGAGCGGCTGCAGAGAGCTGGCCGACTGCGAGCCGAGGCGGAGGCTGCGATGCAAGCGCTTTCGCAGGAGCTGAGCCAACTCGAGAGCGATACCGCCGCAGTGGCGGCCCAGCAGGCAGAGTGGCTCAGTGTGCGGGAGGAACGCCAGGCCACTCTGCACGAGCTAGAGGCAGCCAGCATGCAGGCTGAAGCTGAGCTTGCCCGCGCCGAATCCGCCCTGGCTGAGGCGGAGCGCGAGCTAGCCTCGGTTCGCGCGCAGCTCGAGGAGAGCGGCGAAGAAAGCCATCAGCTACAGGTGCGCTTGACCGAGACTGCTGGAATCAGACGACGCATCATTGACCGGATCGAAGCCGAGTGGCACCGGCCATTCGACCATCTCATGGATGGGGTCGTACTGCTCGATCTCGATCTCGAGCACCTGGAGTCGGAGGCGTTCCGGATTACGGCGGCGCTGGAGGCAATCGGGCCGGTTAACCCGCTCGCTGTCGAGGAGCACGCCGAAGAAAGCAAGCGGCTCGACTTCCTTGTTGCGCAGCGGGACGATCTCGTCAGTGCGCGTCAGTCGCTGATCCAGGCCATTCGGGAGATCGATGGCACGGCACGCACGATGTTTCTCGAGACCTTTACCGCGATCCAGTCCAATTTTTCCAAGGTATTTCAGACGCTTTTCGGCGGCGGAGAGTGCGATCTCAGGCTGGCCAGCCCCGATGAGCCGCTCGAGAGTGAGATCGACATTCATGCGGCCCCTCGTGGCAAGCGCACGCAGCGGATTCATCTGCTGTCCTCTGGGGAGCGCACCCTGGTCGCCGTATCCCTCCTGTTCAGCATTTATCTCACGAAACCCAGCCCGTTTTGCCTGATGGATGAAGTCGATGCGCCGCTCGACGACGCTAACGTCGGTCGGTTCACCCGTTTGCTGGATGAGTTCAAGGCCGACACTCAATTCCTTGTCATCACACACAATCCGCGAACCATGCAGTCGGCAGATGCCGTGTACGGAGTGACCATGCAGGAGCCCGGCGTGTCGACGATCGTGGGTGTGAGGCTGGGGGAAAGGGAGCACGTTTAACAGACTTACCTGGCCCGGAGCTTGCGATAGCCCCATCTGGGCCGCAAACTCCTCATCAGAGCAGAGCGAGGGACCTACCTGACGGGCCCGGTACCCGCGGAGTGGGTCCCTCGCTGCGCTCGGGATGAGGTACCGAGAGGCTCGACGGAGGAGAGTTCATGCTGGTCGTGATGCGCCATGGCGCGCCGGAAGAGGACATTCAACGCGTGGCAGCGACCATCGAGGAGATGGGCTATCAGGCCAGGCCGATGCCCGGAAAGCAGCGGACCACAGTCGGCCTGGTGGGCAATGATGGCCGCGTGGATGCCTCCCGGCTGGCTGCTCTGCCCAGCGTTCAGGAAATCATCCACGTCACCAAACCATACAAGCAGGTCTCTCGCGAGTGGAAACCGGAATCGACCGTTGTCCGCCTTCCCGCGGGAATTACGATCGGCGCCAGCGAGGTCGTGGTCATGGCAGGGCCGTGCTCGGTCGAGAACGAGCAGCAGATCCTCGCTGCAGCGCGTGCGGTTCGGGAAGCGGGCGCAACCGTGCTCCGCGCGGGCGCCTTCAAGCCGCGAAGCTCTCCCTACTCCTTCCAGGGCCTCGGTCGCGCCGGCCTTAAGCTGCTGGCTCGGGCGCGTGATGAGACTGGCCTTCTCATCATCACCGAAGCCATGGACGCCGAGGGGATGGATGCGGTCACCGAGACGGCTGACATCATCCAGATCGGCGCGCGCAACATGCAGAACTATTCGCTCCTCAAGCGGGCCGGGCGTGCTGGAAAGCCCGTGCTGCTGAAACGAGGTCTCTCCGCCACGATCCAGGAGCTCCTCCTCTCTGCTGAATACATACTGGCCGAGGGCAATCCTGAAGTCATTCTTTGCGAGCGGGGTGTACGCGGCTTCGATCCGGCGACCCGGAACCTACTGGATCTCAGCGCAGTGCCGGTGGTGCACGGACTCTCTCATCTTCCGATCATCGTCGATCCCAGCCACGGTACCGGCCATCGCGACATGGTCATGCCCATGGCGAAAGCCGCGGTGGCCGGTGGCGCGGATGGACTCCTGGTGGAGGTACACCCTACTCCTGACCGAGCGCTATCAGATGGCGCGCAGAGTCTCTATCCCGAGCAGTTTGAACAGTTGATGAAGGAAGTCAGGCTGATCGTCGAAGCCATCGGGCGCCGCATCGCCGAGCCCGCGGGTGTTCGCGCATGAGGACGGTGGTGTTGCTCCTCGTCGGCCTTCTGAACGTACCGGCGGTTGCGGCTCAGGATGCTCAGGCAATCATCGGCCGCGCGGCAAAGGTGTACCGCTCACTGCAGAGTCTCCGCGCCGATTTCGTCCAGGTGATTGACAACCCGATGATCGACAGTGCGGAAAGCCGGGGAACGTTGGTGCAGGCCGGACCGGCCAAGCTGGCCATGAGGTTCAGCGATCCTCCAGGCGAAGCCATCGTAATCGACGGCAAACATGTCTGGGTCTACACGCCGAGCACGGTCCCCGACCAGGTCGTTCGGCTCGAGGTGCCGAGTGGCGGGCCGGCGTACGGCTACAACCTGCTCGCCTGGTTTCTCGACCGTCCAAGCGAGCGCTACAAGCCTTCGTTTCTCCGAACCGAGCGCCACGGTAGTCGTACACTCGACGTCATCCAGCTCATCCCCGCTGTGCCGGACCTGCCCTTCACCAAGGCTGTAGTTTGGATAGATCGGGAGGACGCGCTGCCGAGACGGCTCGAGATTCATGAGCAATCGGGGGCGACCAGAACGCTCACGCTCAGCCGGATTCGAGTCAATCAGGCAGTCTCGAAAGAAACTTTCCGCTTCAAGGTGCCCGAGAACGTCAGAATCGTAGATCAGTAGTCGTCGAGCGCCGCAGTCACCTTGGTCGCAGCCGTCTCGTTCAAGCCGGCCTCGCGCGCGAGGAGGACCGCTGCCCGCGCAACCATCCGGTAGAGTTCACGGTCTTCCGGGCTGAGCGCGTCGAGGTGGGACTGGATGGTCTGCACGTCACCGCGTCTGACGGCACCGGTTAACGCTGCTGCGGGACCCAAGGAGGTCAAGTTCGCCACTGCTCCGGCAAGCAGCGGGAGATACAGCCGGCCGGCAATTTCGGGCGGAACTCCCGCCGAGCGTGCCAGCCGCTCGGCAACACCCACCAGCGCAACAGTGTAGTTGGCTACGAAGGCTGCGCCGGCATGGTAGGCCGGCTTGGCTTCTGCCGGAATTCTCACCGGTATCATGCGTAGCGTGTTGGCCAGCCGCTCCGCAGCCTCCAGCGCTCGCTCGTCTCCCTCAACGCCCACGTACGCCCCTTTGAGCCGCTCAGCTGCGGTGCCGGGCTCTGCCACCGACTGCACCGGGTGGAACGATCCACAGGCGGCTCCGCTCTCCTCCAGCGGCAGCAGCGCTGTCCGGTCGAGCAAACCGGAGAGGTGCAGGACGACCTGATCTCTGGCGATAGCCCGCTCCGCCGCCAGCTCCCGGGCCACCGTACTGATCGCGTCATCTGGTGTCGCGATCAGAATGAGATCGGCTCCTGAGGTAGCTTCAGACCGGCTCCCCTGGTGAAGCACAAGCGGGGGCACGACATCCCGATGCGTGCGGCCGACCAGAACCACCTTGTAGCCCCGGCGCTTGAGGGCCAACCCGAGACCCTGGCCCATTCGCCCCGCACCAATGATCGTGATCCGTGGTTGCGACACCGTGGTCCTCCAGATGGCTATGGCTAGTGGCTACCCGCTGTGGAGCTGAGCTGATGGACTGGCTAAACACCGGAGCCCGGTCGACCCTGCCTGGGCCGACCGGGCTCCATTGTTGATTCGGTCGACGCTAGTTCTGTGCTGTCGTTCCGGGTGCCGTCGCAGCCAAACTCAGGAGCTCTTTTGGAGTCTGAGCCTTCCGGAGCAGGCTCATCGCAGTTTGCATCTGGACGTCGTTAGCCGCCCGCCGGCGAAACTCCGCTGGTCGTCCGAAGACATATCGCGCGATCTCGTAGCCAAGTTGCTCATCGATCAACGCACCGGCGCCCTGGAAGACGCTGGGGCTGATCTTGACGTCTCGAGCAAGGAGGCGCTGGTAGACTTGCTGCCGCATCTCAGGTGTGACCTTGAAGGACTCGGACTTGACCCCGTGATTTTTCTTGGCTTCGAGCGCAATCGAGGTGATCGCATCACGATAATGCGGGAGGCCGTTGCCCAGCGCCTTGGCGAACTCACGCTCCGCCTCGGTGAGAGTGTCAGGACGAATCACCAAATCCGGTACGATGCCTCCCCCGCCCCGAACGATGCGGCCTGCGTCGGTGCGATAGATCGGCCGCTCCTTCAGCGCAGAATCCGTAGACGCCTCATCCGGAGCGCCCAGTATCGTGTCCTGGACGACTGCCATCGCCGCCTGGGTGGCCTGGTCTTCTTCATCCTTGACAATCCGCTGAATGGTACGCCCGCTCGGCGTGTACCACCTGGCGGTCGTCAGCTTCAGGGCGACCCCCTCTCCCAGCGGGAATAGCGTCTGCACCAATCCCTTCCCGAAGGTAGGAGCGCCGACCACAACCGCCCGGTCATGGTCCTGGAGTGCTCCCGCGATGATTTCGGCCGCGCTGGCGGTGCCATCATCGACCAGAACGACGATGGGCAGGTCGGGCCAGACCTGCTTCGCCTCATCAAAGAACTCCTTCGTCGATCCTCGTGCCCGCCCCCGGGTCGATACGATCTCCTGGCGTGCGTCGAGGAACAGATCGGCGACCTTCACACCCTGATCGAGCAGGCCGCCGGGATTGCCCCGGAGGTTGAGGATGAGCGACTTCATCCCCTTGGCCTTCATCGCAGCGATTTCCTGGCGCAACTCCTCTGCCGAGGTCTCACTCACCGGATTCAGCGAGATGTACCCAACCCCGCCATCGAACATCGTTCCCTGAGGTACCGACTTGAGGTGAATGTGCGCCCGGGTGAGTCGGTATTTAATCGGCTCCGGTATTCCAGCGCGGCGGATGGTAATTGCCACCTTCGATCCAGGGTCGCCACGCAGCGCCTTGACCGCCTGATCGTTCTTCCAGCCTTCGGTGGACTTCCCGTCCACCTCGATGATCTGGTCACCGGTTTCGATCCCCGCCCGCTCAGCTGGGGTCTCGGGCAGCGGCGCCACGACAGTAATCCAGCCGTCCCGCACGTCGATCTGAATGCCGAGGCCGGCGTAGTTGCCAGAGGTCTGCTCGGTCAACGCCTTGTAGTCGTCGCCGGTAAGCAGCACTGAATAGGGATCCTGAAGCTGCTCCAGCATGCCCTTTGTGGCCTTCTGGTACAGGTCGGTTTCGCCGATAGAGTCGACGAAATAGCTGCTCACGTGACCCAGCACGTCATCGAACAGCCGGGCCTGTTGATAGACGTTGCCGTCACTGGCAACGCCGCGCTGCAACAGCCAGCCGCCGCTGAAGAACGAAATGAACGCAACCAACCCGATCAGACCCCAACGCTGCTTCATAACCACCTCCACTCCCGCAGAATAGCTGTTTCCAGCAGTCCTCACTTCGCAAACAGAACCGTCCCAGCGGAGCTCGGGCTGACCCAGAGGGGCATCCGAGTGTCACCGTTCAGGTCCAAGCGTTTCATGGTTTTAACCGACGGCGACCCGGAAGATGTCGGGAGCCGCAGCCCGCACTTCCGACCATGCCGCCTGCAAGAGCTGGTCCGGCGCCAACCGCCCGTCTAAATGTCGCACCGCCTCACCCCGAACCGCCAGGTAGTATTCGACCACCCGGCGGTGAAACTCTGCGCTCTCTCGATCCAGCCGGTCCTGGTGCTTACCAGCCGCGATCTGACGAGCCTGCCCGAGCTCTGGAGGGAGATCGAGGATCAGGGTGAGGTCAGGCTGGATGCCCTGCGTCGCTGCCAAATTGCCGGCGCGCACCAGCGCTGGATCGAGGCCTCTGCCAGCCATCTGATAGGCTTCGGTGGACAGGGCGAACCGGTCAGACAGCACTACGCGGCCCGCCTCGAGAGCCGGACGAATGATCGCCTGCACCAGATCGGCGCGGGCGGCGAGATACAGAAAGAGCTCGGCCAAAGGACCGACCGGATGTTCCGGATCGAGCAATGCCTGGCGAGCGATTTCGGCTGCCCGCGTGCTCCCTGGCTCGCGCACGATGACGGGGTCGACCTGGCTGTCCCTCATGCGTTCGACCAGTGGTCCGATCAGCGTGGATTTTCCGGAGCCTTCGGGGCCCTCCAGCACAATAAAGAAACCGGTCCGGCTCATCCCAGCGTGATGATGCTGCTGGTGGCTCCCTTTTCCATGCCTTCTCCGATCTGCTGATTCACCTTCTGCATCAGCTTCTCGAAGTTGGTGCGGGCGACGACGTATGCCTGCCCGGTCGGACTCATTTCCAAGTCGCGGACGGCGTTTTCATATGCTTCAGCGGTCGCCTGGTCCGGCATCTGGCCGGTAGAAACCGCTTGATCGACCCGACGCGCAAGCGTCTGGATCTGGTCAAGCTTCGCGACGGTTTCCTTGTCTTCCCGCAACGAGGTCTCTGCCCGCTTCAGCGCCTGATATTCGGCGGACTGACCTATGAGGCGGCCCAGATCTTGTGCCTTATCCCAGATCACCGTTCTCGCTCCTCCGCGCGAGCAGATAGCGCTCGCGACCGAATAGGTCCCTATGGATGTTCACGTCTTGCCACCCCTGCTGGCCGGCCATTCGCGCCGCGGCAGCGGCGCGGCTGCAGTCCACCTCGACAGCCAGCCAACCACCCGGTTTCAGCACGGACTTCCCTTCCCTGACGAGCCTGGCGGTAGCCTGCATGCCATCCGACCCTCCGCGCAGCGCCACCACCGGCTCCCAGTCCCGGACTGATGGATCGAGTCGCGCGTACTCTTCCCGAGTAAGATAGGGAGGATTCGAGATCAGCGCGTCGCAGGATCGGGATGCAAGCGGGCTGCAGAGGTCCGCTCGCACCAAGTCAACCTTGGTCGATCCAGCGAGCGCATCGGCGTTGACCTGAGCCACTGCAAGGGCATCGCTGGAGCAATCGATACCAATGACTCTGCTGAAAGCACCTTCCTGTGCGAGGCTGAGGGCGATACACCCGCTGCCGGTGCCAATGTCCGCCACGACACCGGACCGCACGCGTTGCAGCAGAAGCTCAACCAACCCTTCGGTTTCGGGGCGTGGTATCAGGGCTCGACGATCGATCCGCAGTGACAGGTGCCGAAAGCCCACAATCCCTGTGACATAGGCGCAGGGTTCTCCTCGGGCTCGCCGCCCGGTTGCGCGGCGGAGCTCGGCAGCCTCGCTGTCCGACAGCGTGTGCTCTCCAACCAGAGTCACCGCAGAGCTGGTCCCGCTGATGTCGGTCCAGAGACGAAGGGCCTCACGGTGAGGCTCCGGTATGCTCGCGCGGCGCAACTGCTCGGCACATTCGTTCAGCAGAGATCGGAGGCCTACCGCGAGCTCAGGCATCGATCAGCTCCTGGCGACTCGCCATCCGGAGTGCATTGACCATCTCATCCAGGTCCCCGTTCAACACCTCGGTAAGGTTGTGCACCGAGAGATTGATCCGGTGATCAGTGATCCGACTCTGGGGAAAGTTATAGGTCCGGATTTTCGCTGAGCGATCGCCGGTGCCGACCATGGCTCGGCGGTCTCGAGCGCGGGCGGCCTCTTGCTCGGCGAGCATGCGATCCAGAAGCCGCGCGCGCAGAACCTCCATGGCTTTGATCTTGTTCTGGAGCTGGGATTTCTGATCCTGCTGGGAGACGACCAGCCCGGTGGGAAGATGCGTGATCCGCACGGCGCTGTCGGTAGTGTTGACGCTTTGCCCCCCCGGCCCGGAAGAGCGGAACACATCGATCTTCAGATCCTGCGGCTCGATTTTGATATCTACCTCCTCGGCTTCTGGCAGCACCGCGACCGTGGCGGCAGAGGTATGAATTCTCCCCTGCGTCTCGGTCGCGGGAACGCGCTGGACCCGATGGACCCCGGATTCACGGCGGAGCAAACCGTACGCTTCCGGTCCTCGTACCGCAACGATGGCTTCCTTGATGCCCCCCAGGAGACCTTCGCTGACTGAGATCGGCTCCCAAGCCAAACCGTGCCGCTCACAGTAGCGCTGATACATCCGGTACAGGTCGGCAGCGAAGAGTGCCGCCTCGTCTCCGCCCGTACCCGCGCGGATCTCGACGATGGCATCGCGGTCATCATGCGGGTCGCGCGGGAGCAGCAGCTCGTGCAGCTCAGCGCTCAGCGTGGATATTTCTTCGGGAAGTCTGGCCAGATCGGCTTTAGCCAGGGCCGCGAGCTCGGGATCGGATTCGCCCGCCAGCTCGCGAGCTTGTTCGAGATCTCGCTGAAGCCTGCGTAAACGCTCGGCGAGCCTCACGACTGGAGCCAGTCGGGTGTGCTCTCGGCCGAGCGATCTCAGCTTGTTCGGGTCTTTTGCGGTGGCGGGGTCCGCCAATGCCTGGCCGACTTCATCCGCCCGCATCAGTGCCTGGCGGAGCCGGGCCTCCACGGCTTACGCCTTGGGCGTGGCAGCCGCCGGTTCGTTCTGGTACTTACGGCGGAACCGGTCGACCCGGCCCGCAGTGTCAACCAGACGCTGCTTGCCCGTGAAGTACGGGTGGCACTGCGCGCAGACCTCCACGTGAATCGAGGTGGCGGTCGAGCGCGTCTCGAATTGATTGCCGCAGGCGCACTGGACCATGAGCTTGCGGTAGTGGGGATGCAGATCGGACTTCATCAATTCTCCTGAGTCGGTGCTAAGCCTTTCAATTTAGCCGGCTTCAAGTGTTCCTTGCAACCTCGCTCTGCCAAGGAGCGTGAACAGTGAACCTCGAACAGTGAATCGGCGGCTCCTGCCCTCCGCATTGCCAGCCTATGATTCACCGTTCACGTCTCTCTCCAATCAATTGACACCACAATCGGCCGCAAGTATGCTACGGCCAAACACTTCCATACCTGTGAGGCACGAGTGCCACTGTCCCCGATGGAGGTCCTGCGCAAAGTTCCTCTCTTCTCCGGCCTCAGCGAGTCCGATCTGGCTGCTTTCGCTGAATTGACCCGGGAGCGCAGCTACCCCAAAGGCAGCGTCATCGTCTTCGAGGACGATCCCGGCGACGCGCTCTTCCTCGTCGCCGCGGGTCAAGTGAAGGTGGTGCTCATTGCAGAGGATGGCCGGGAGGTCATCCTCTCAGTGCTTGGAGAGGGCAGCTTCTTCGGTGAGATGGCCGTCATCGACGAGGAGCCCCGATCGGCACATGTCATCGCGATGGACGATTCGAGCCTCCTGGTGCTCCGGCGCGAGGACTTCCACGCAAGATTGCGCAGCTCCCCCGAAGTTGCGATATCCCTCCTCAAGGAGATCTCGCGTCGCTTGCGCCGGGCTGACGAGAAGATCGGCAGTCTGGTACTGCTGGACGTGAACGGACGGGTGGCCCACCTGTTGCTGCGGATGGCAGAAGACGAAGGAGGTGACCGCATCACCCGAAAGCTTACCCACCATACCATTGCACAAATGATCGGCTCGAGCCGAGAGACGGTCTCCCGCACCATGCGCAACCTGGTTGAACGCGGCATCATCCAGGTCACTCGGAAGGACATTACCCTCAAGGATCGCCGTTCGCTCATGCTCGCCGCCCGGAGGGCGTGACTACCGTCACCGGGGGGTAGTGAGTCCTGCCACGGCTGTCATCCGGTGGAACCGCAGAGGTTGCGGCATGGCTTCACCCGCCGGTGGATAGATGTAATGAAGCACGAGGTGACATTCTGGGGAACACGGGGATCGATCCCCACGCCGGGGCCGGGCACGGCCCGCTACGGCGGGAACACCGCGTGCATCAGTGTTGCAAGCTCGACTGGACGGCTGGTGATTCTCGATGCGGGCAGTGGGCTTCGTCCGTTGGGTCACGAGCTGATGAAGCAGCGAAATGGCGTGCTGGCCGCCGACATTCTTCTCTCTCATACACACTGGGATCACATCCAGGGGCTTCCCTTCTTCAAGCCCCTCAGCTCCCGCGACACCTCGGTCTACATCTATGGTGCAGCGCAGGAAGGCGTGCCGCTGAAGGAGATCCTGGGCCGGCAAATGGATCCTATGGTCTTTCCTGTCCCGCTGAATGCGCTGGCTGCTTCACTGACGGTCGTGGAGATCGAGCAGGGTGAATTCGAGATCGACGATTTCAAGATCTGCGCCTTTCGGCTGCGCCACCCCGGCACCACCTTGGGGTACCGCCTCATCCCTGCCACGGGAGGTCGCGACATTGCGTATGTCACCGACAATGAGCTCGGCCCCGGAGGTACCTACGAGGTGTCAGCCGACTGGCGGGCGCAAATGGTCGAATTCGTGACGGGCGCCGACACCTTGATTCATGATGCTATGTACCTCGACCAGATCATCCAGGCGCGTGCGGGTTGGGGTCATTCGACGCCACGCCAGGCGGTAGAGCTGGCTCACCAAGCCAAATGCCGCCGTCTGGTCCTGTTTCATCACGAGCCCGAGCACGATGATGGGGCACTCGATCAGTTGGTGCGCGAGACGCGGGAGTACGCGGCTCAGGCCGCGCCGGGGCTGCAGGTCGACCCTGCGATCGAAGGGATGAGATTCCCCTTGTGACCAGTGGCTTCCGGTGCTCGGCCCTGGCGCTGGTTGGATTCAACCTCGGCGGGATGTCCCCTGCACCGGCCCAGAACGCGCCGGTTGTCGTGGCGATTCTGCCGTTCGAGGATCGTGGTTCGTATGGGCAAGAGAAGGAGGTATACCGAGCGCTGGAGCTGGGAATCCCGGCAACCATTGCCGCAGAGTTGAGTAGTCACTCCGAACTGCGCCTCGCGGACCCGAACCGGGTTGCTCGGCTCCTTGGAACCAGCAAGGTAGGGGCCCGGGCGCGACTCGACGCCGCAACTGCTGCGCGCATCGGCAAGGAAACCGGCGCGCGCTACGCCATTACCGGTACCTTTGCCGACTTCTATGGAAAGTTCCGGCTCGAGGCCCGCATTGTTGATACTGAGAGTGGCCAAATCGTCAAAGTGGTTACGAACAAGGATCCTTCGCTGCAGGATCGAAGAGACCTTTACCGGATCGTTCAGCAGGTGGGCCACCAGGTTCTCGCGCAGGCGAGCACAGCTCGCAGTGGCAGCCCGCCGCTGGACGCCGACACACGGATCATCCCCACCGAGGCGCTTACCGAATACAGCCTGGGTTTGCTCTACGAACGTCAGGGTGACGCTGGAAAGGCGTCACAGCACTTCAATCGTGCGCTCTCGGCCTTCCCCAACTATCCCGAAGCGCGTGAAGGCGCGCAGCGCGTTCGCAGCCCCTGACCTACATGCGGGTGAATAAGGCAGTGCCTCCGTTCAGCGGCCAGCCCGGCTCCTGGCGAGTCCGAGGAGTCCAGCAAACACACCGAGGTGTGCTGGCAGCGCTAACGCTATGATGGGTGCGTTGACCTGGTAAAAACTCGGAAGCGGTTTCAAAAGAAGTCCTAGCAACGAGAGTGCTGCCGTGGCTCCGGCAAGAATTAAGGCGGGCTTTGTCGCCGCGACTACACCCACACTCAGCCTGGTAGCAAACCAGAGAAGCGGGAGAGCCAGCACGCTGAGCTGCAAAACATTCTCATTGTTATAGGCAGCGGAGTGGTCGGTGAGGCCCCACAATCCGGTAATCACGACGCCCGCTATCCCTGACCCCAGTAGCCAGATATACACTGTCACCAGAAACCCGATACGGGCGGGCCGGCTGCGCTGAGACGCCAAGGCCAGACCGTACGACAAAGCTCCAATCACTACCCCAATCGTGAGATAGCTGGGGAGCCATGACGGCGGTTTTGGAGGCGGTGCAGGCTCCGTGGACTCGAAGAGCGTCCGCTCAGAGCGAACCAGTGGAACCACCCTGCCATCCGGTGTGGTAACCGTGAGCTTCCTCAGGTGTACCCGCATTGCAAGAGGAAGAAACATTTCCTCCCACGCGCTGATCGGCCTGTCCACCGGCTCTCCCAACGCCAGGAGCAGGCCGGTGTAGACTGGAGGATCGTTGGCCGTCAGTCGCAGGGTGTGAAACCGGAACGTTCTTCCAGTGGAGAGCTGCGCGGTGCCTTGCCGAATGAGTCCACCAAGCGCGCGATCCAAGGCGTCGCGGACCCGGGTCGAGCAGTTATCGCGATAATAGTCGTAGTGGTAAAACCGGTTTTCCGGTCGCTCGTTCCATTGCAGGAACGCTTGAAGCTCGCGTCTCGCTGCGGGGGGCATCTCCAGCTCCTGCACCCACACCGAACGGTTGGCCCGGCGATACGATTCTACGTATGATTGTGCAGGGAACCCCTCCATCCAATACCACATCCGACCCTGCACGAACCGCAGCAAGAAGTTCTTCTGACCGAAATCGAACAACCCATAGTTGTAGGTCTGATCCGTTCCGCGTACCGGATCGTGGATCCAGATAGCGTTATGCCCGAAACGCTCCCAGACCCTTTTCCCCGGGCCCATGGTCATGAGATAGACTGTCAATTCGGACGGACGTGCGGAGGGGCGGTCGGGCGGTTGCTGCTGTGCGAAGACGCACGGCGCCGTCACTGTACCAAGCAATAGCAGCCAGAGCCAGATTTTCGAGCACGTGAGCCAACGAAGACCGGACCCAACTGCCTGACCGCCTGACCGCATGACC
>DATADG010000140.1:0-2832 GCA_036258655.1 Gemmatimonadales bacterium
GCGCTCCGGAGACATCACTTCTGCCGCGCCCCCGCTCCACGTCTCGAGGAATCAGCCCCTGCAGAAACACCGTCGCTCAGCAACCCTCAGCCATCGCGCGCGCAGCGGAAGCCGGCGAACACATGGCGCGCTTCGGGTGGCAGCGCACGACGGGTCCAGACCCGCACGGCACCGGCGCGAGTTGCCCAGGAGCCGCCGCGGAGGACTTTGACTCCGGGTGACAGTTCACCCACAGTATTGCCGGGCCACGGCTCCGAATTGGGATACGGCAGGAAATCGCTGGCAGTCCACTCCCACGCGTCACCGATCATCCCGTAACAACCGATGGGCGAAATATTCCCGGGAAATGCTCCGACCGATGCGGGGGCAAATGCCAGCTGATCGAGGTTCGCCACGTGCGGGGTGGGCTGCATGTTTCCCCAGGGGAACTGTCGCCGGGTCTGCGTTTCGGGATCCCAACCCGCCGCGGCTTCCCACTCGAACTCACTGGGCAGCCGCTTGCCGACAAAGCGAGCGAACGCCTCCGCCTCATAATAGGAGACGTGGATGACGGGAGCGGTGAAGTCCACCGCTGCGTCGCGGCCCAGCGAGCGGCACCACCAGAGGCCATCCTGCCACGACCAGTGCCGGGGCATCCGCTCGTGCGAGGTCCTCAGCCAACGCCACCCAGGCTCCGACCACAACTCGCGACTCTCATACCCGCCCTCTCCCATGAAGGTCATGAAGTCGCCGTTGGTGACCGGTGTGATGTCGATCCAGAAGGGCGGGAGCTTGAGCTGGTGTGACGGACATTCCTGAGGCCACACCGATTCGGAGGCTCCGACGAGCACGGTACCACCCGGAAAGCGGACCATCATGCCGGGATCTGCCAGACGTCGGCCGCGGGGAAGCTTCCGCTTCTCGAGCGGCTGGTATGGCTCTCCCTGATTCTGGAGGATCTCGAGGATGGACTCGTTGCGCTGGTACTCGTGCTCGAGCACCATCCGAACGCGGCCGAGCTGCGCCGGCTCGTCGCTCGGATCGACGGCTTCGAGCCGATGCAGAACCCGCTCTCGCACCTCGCCCATGAGGTCGAACCAGCCGTCATAGGACGTCACCGGCTGGTGCAGCGATTCTCCGAGCAGCGTCTCGAGCTCGAACCGAAGGATCCGTTCCAGCTCGCTCAATACCGAGCCGAGCCCCTGTTCGTCCTCGCGCTGCATGTCCGGTTCGCTCAGGGGACTCACCAGGAGGAGCGTGCGCGCGCGGGCTTCAGCCAGGAGCTCGGCAGAGGCTCGTCGGGCCGGCGCTGTGGATCCGATAGCAGGCATTGCGCCCCTCGAACTGGTTGTTCGATCGGGAAGGAGCGGCTGTCCTCGGCGCGCCTAGCGAGTGAAAAGTGAGGAGTGAACCGCTCAATCTTCACTCTTCAATGTGATCGAGGTGCGTCCGAACGCCAATGGTCCAAGCCCCGGCCTGGAGGTAAGTTCCCAACTTCAGCGCCGCCTAGAGGATACATGGAGCTGCTCAAGAACGCCGATCTGTACGATCCGCAGCCGAAAGGGCGCGCACACCTGCTCATCGGCGGTGAAAGGATCCTCTGGATTGGCGCCGAGCTACCCGAACTCGCTCCTGCTCTCGGCGTGGTCGAGCGCGACCTGGAAGGCCGCAGAGTCATTCCTGGCCTGGTTGACTGCCATATTCACCTCACGGGTGGAGGCGGTGAAGCAGGCATGCATTCGCGAGTGCCCCCTCTTCAGCTCAGCCGCATAACATCGGGCGGCGTCACAACCGTGATCGGCCTACTCGGAACCGATGACACGGTGCGATCTCCCGCAGACCTGGTGGCCGCGGCGCGCGGGCTTAACGAATTGGGACTGAGCGCCTATTGCTACACCGGCGGCTACCACGTCCCCCCAGTTACCCTGACCGGGAGCGTGCGGCGGGATATCGTCCACATTGACGTCATCGTTGGCGTGGGTGAGCTGGCGATCAGCGATCATCGGTCGAGTCAGCCCACGTTGGACGAGCTCCTGCGAGTGGCCGGTGATGCCCACGTAGCCGGTTTGATGACGCAAAAAGCGGGCATCGTGCACCTGCACGTCGGAGACGGGCCCAGGGGCCTGGACCTGGTTCGTCAGGCCATCAAACAAAGCGAGCTCCCGCCTTCGGTCTTCAACCCCACCCACGTCAACCGGCGCAAGGGGTTGTTCGAGGAAGCGATGGCGCTGGCGGAGAAAGGCTGCGTCATCGATATCACGGCGTTCCCGGTGGACGAGGGAGAGGATGCCTGGTCGGCGCCTGAGGCCCTGACCCGCTATCTCGAGGCAGGACTTCCGCCGGCGCGGGTGACCATCAGCTCGGACGGAGGTGGGTGTCTGCCGGTGTTCGATGCGGATGGGCGGGTGACGCAGTTCGACGTCGGGCGGCCGAACTCAATGGCCGATGCCCTCAAGACCCTGCTGGACTGCGGTCAGCCTCTGGAGCGCGTGCTGCCCGCGTTCACCAGCAACCCGGCCAATCTGCTGCTCCTTGCCCGGAAGGGGCACCTGACCACGGGCGCGGATGCGGACCTGGTGGTTCTTGACGAAGAAGGCGGCGTCATGGACGTGATGGCACGAGGACGCTGGCATGTTCTGGAGGGGCGGTCGATAGTGCGAGGGACGTTCGAGCGATTCGAGCGGTGGTAATCTCGCGTCAGGCCCGGCACAGCTCCTTCTGAATATCGTCGGCAGAGTGCTTCTGCGGCTCCCGCGTGACGAGATCGATGTGGTCTCCCTGGCTCTGGAGGTGCAGCTTTACATTGAAGATCGAGGCCGTGCGCTCATCGTCCTCCTCGGTCAGATTGGTACA
>DATADG010000141.1:0-2330 GCA_036258655.1 Gemmatimonadales bacterium
AGTATTTGCCATAGATCATGCCTGTACGCACTTTCTCTCCCTGGCGGGAGGTCAGGATGAAACGAGTCGCTCCGGGAGCGCGCTACGGTCGCGGCACGGCCGGGACAGCAGCAGGCTGACGATGGAAACTGTCGTTCGGCGACGCCCGGCCTCACAACCAGCCGGCGGTCGATCTGATAAGCGGGATTCCCGAGCCGCTAAAGGCTACGGATCGCGATGGAATGGTCACCGGAATGGCGCCATCTCTTCTTCAAGGGCTCGCGACCGGGACAATATACCCCCGAGGGGTAGTCCTGTCAACTCCGCTGCTGGAGGTGGCCCGCAGTGTGGTTGGGCACCCGGGAGGCAAATTCTGTGCGACGTCCGGTCATAGGCGTCATGGGGGCATCCGCGCCCAGCCCATCCGCTCTCGCAGCTGCGGCAGAATTAGGGAAGCTGATTGCGGAACGCGGCTGGGTTCTTCTTACGGGTGGCCGCTCTGCCGGAGTTATGGGAGCAGCCTGCGCCGGGGCCAAGCAGGTGAGCGGAAGTCTCACGGTAGGCATTCTTCCGGGAGCGGCGGGAGGCGAGGCCGAGGACCTGGACATCGCCGTCTTCACCGGCATGGGAGAAGCGCGGAACGCTATCAACGTGCTCACCAGCGATGTGGTAGTCGCGTGTGGTGTCGAGGGTGCCGGTACAATCTCGGAAATAGCCCTGGCAATGAAGGCGGAGAAACCGGTGGTTCTGCTGAACCCTTCTGCTGCGGCGTGGAGTCTCTTCGCTGAAATCCAAACCGGTGCACGGCTGTTCCGGGCTGCCGCGCCCGAGGAGGTTGTGCGGGTAGTGGAGGAACAGCTCGGAATTACCCGTGGCATGTAAGGCCGTGCTGGCCGGCACTAGAGACCAATACCGAACGCGACGAGAACACCGATAGTATGAGCACGTTGTCCCTCGATGCCCAGTGAAGCAGCTTCATCCACGCTGCGAAACGAGGCGATATAGTCCTTTACGAGGAGGTGGAGACTCATTGTTCGGGTGAGTCGACCAGATAAGCCTGCTCCGAGCGACAGGGCGAAATTGGTTGCCGCCCCACTGAGCAGCGGATGATCGATCGAGTACCGGATCGCCCCTGCGGTCACCTGACCGACTGCAGCTACTGGACTCGAGGCGCCGAGCGGATACCCCAACCGAAGGCCGGCGTCGTACAACAACAGGCCGGCTCCTCCGATCGAGATCCTGCCCACCAGCGGCACGGATTCAAAGCTCCAATCGGAGCTGCCTCGCAGAACACTTCCGACGAGTGCCAGGTGACGCCAGAGAGTGACTGCAACTTGGCCGCCGTAGGCCAGTCCGTCCTGGTTCGAAAAACGAACTCCGGCAGGGCCCGTGAAGTATGTCCCGAAGGTGAAGTAGCCCACCGAGGGGATCAGCTGAATCCGGTGTGGTGAAGCAGGTGAGGACTGGGACAGAGCGGTGTCCAGCGGTGTGGTCACTGTCGATGCAATGAGGAGCAATCGGGGGAGCGTCGGTGACACGAGGACCCTCGGAGCGCGTCAGTCTCAGCTCACACTAACAGCCCTCCATGATCTTTCGCGTGAGGCTGGTCACGTCGCGACAACATACGCCTCCATGGCGAAATACTCGGCCAGTCCCAGGCGGTCGAGCTCTGCCGCTGTCGCCTTGTTGCGAGCTTCGACCCGTTGCCAGAATTCCCGCTCGTCCGGCCCAGGGAAGGGCGCGGTATCTTTCTGGGATTGGTGCTTGAAGATCGCCTGAATTTTCAGCCGTAACTCCTCCTGCGAGAGCGGCACTAACCAGGTCGCCTCCGTAACCGACCACTCCTGCCATGCTCCGCGATACAGCCAGACTTCCGGTCGCGTATGGCCCGCGTCGGCGTACAGGACCAGCGCGCGCTCGACTGCCTGCTTACAGGTTCGGTGGGTGCCGTGCGGGTCGGATAGATCGCCCGCCACGAACACCAGCTCGGGGCGGACGTCCTCCAGCAGCTGGTGGACGATGGCGATGTCGGCGGGACCGATCGGGTCCTTCTTGACCTTCCCTGTTTGGTAGAACGGCAGGTTGAGAAACCGGGCGGCGCGTTCATCCAGGCCGAGGGTGCGAATGCCGGCCACGGCCTCGGACTCCCGGATCAGCCGCTTGATATCCTGGACCTCCGGGATGTCCACGTCGCCTGGCCGTTTTCGTGAAAGAAACTCGTTGACCCTGCATCGCAGCTCCTCAACCGGCTGAGCCGGGATGTGCTGCTCACCCGCAAGCCGGGCGATAAAGTCGACATGGCGGCGCACGTCATGGTCGAACACAGCAAGGTTGCCGCTGGTCATGTATGC
>DATADG010000142.1:0-2672 GCA_036258655.1 Gemmatimonadales bacterium
CCAGAAGACCAAGAAGGCGGAGGAGCCAGATGGGGACCTCGCCATGGAGATGGCCGACATCCTGTTCGTGCTGATCTGCATGGCGAATCGGGAGGGCATCGATCTGGACGGGGCGTTCCAGCGGATGATGGGAAAAGTCGAGGCCCGCGATGAACACCGATGGACGAGAAAACAGTGAAAAGTCACTCCCACTCCGCCGGCGCGCTCTCCAGTTCTCTGAGTAACACCTGGTAACTCTCCAGCCTGTCGGGCTGGATCTCGCCGGATTCCGCGGCCGCCCGGACCCTGCACCCCGGCTCGGCAACATGCCTGCAGTCGGCGTATCGGCACTCTGCGAGGAACGGCCGAAGATCGGGGAAGCAGCTCGCGAGCTCCCGGGGCTCGATGCCCCAGAGACCTACCTCGCTGAAGCCAGGCGTGTCCACAAAGAAGCCGCCCGACTCGAGCGGCAGCATGACCGCGGATACAGTGGTGTTCTTTCCCCGGCGAACCCGGGCGCTGATCTCCCCGATCCGCAGCTTGAGCCCCGGTTGCACCGCATTGAGCAGGCTGGACTTTCCAGCGCCTGAGGGACCGGTCACCACTGAGACCTTTCCTTCGAGAGCCTGTGATAGTTCCGGTATTCCGTGGCCGGTTCGTACACTGGTGGGATACACGGCATACCCGGCCGAGCGGCAGCGCGCGACCAGATCCGTACCGGGATCGAGGTCCACCTTGTTCACCACGACTGACGCCGGAATGGAGTTGGCTTCGGCGACGACGAGCAGGCGGTCGATGAGCTGCGGGATGGGAGCGGGATGGGTTGTTGCGGTGACCACGAGCACCTGATCGATGTTGGCGGCTACTGGCCGGGTACCTCGCCCCTCGGGCACCCTTCGCTCCAGAAGTGTGGTTCTGGGCTCGACTCCGATGATTCCGTGATAGTCGCCGGCTGGTTCGGGCTCGAGCCGCACCCGATCTCCAACAACCACCTTCGGCGTGTCTCGCTTCGCTTTTCCACGAAGCACCGCTCGGAGTTCCCCGCCAGCCGTCGCTACCCGATACACCGAGCCGTCCCGCTCGAGGATCGTTCCGATGAGGCCAGCATCGGTCATGCGGGTTGGTGTCCCCGCTTACGCTCTTGGCTTTCCCCGCTCACCGCTCACGCTTTTTCTGCTTCACCAGGCTTCAGGTGCCTTCGCGATAGCCTCGTCGAGCGCGGCCTTCACATCGTACAGAGAAAGTCCCTCCAGCCGGGACTCGGCTTCTTCCGGAGTCCGCCCCCACACCAGGGTCTCCGATTCAACATGGCCCACCGGCCGGTCTCCCGATTCCGACCACCGGACAAAGAGCAATGCCGCGCCATACAGGCCCCGCAAGTCGGGCTCTTCATCGACATAGATGGCCACCGAGTAGGCCTGGCCGTCGCTGCCACCAAAGGCTGCGGCCCGCTCGTGTTTCCGCATATACCCGCCCAACGTAAGCTCGCTCACCTGCTCCTGCCCGGTGCTGACTCTCGAATCAAGTTTCCGAGAATGAACGCGATATTGGCAGGCCGTTCCGCCAGTCGACGCATTAAATAAGGATACCATTGTGTCCCAAACGGGATGTAGACCCGCATGTTGTATCCCGCCTGCCGGAGCCGGACCTGCAGATCTCGCCGGACGCCGTACAGCATCTGGAACTCGTAACGCTCTGGTGGAATCTCCTGTCGTTTGGTGAATCGCCGAGCATGCTCGATGATCACCTCATCGTGGGTGGCGATGCCGGGATAGTTGCCCTTGAGGAGCAGCCGCTCCATCAGGAGCACGTAGTTCTTGTCGACGTCCTTCTTGTCGGGAAATGCCACGGCGGGTGGCTCGAGATACGCACCCTTACAGAGCCGCACCCGGGCCTTCAATGCGATCAGGTCGTCGATATCGCCCTCGGATCTCCGCAGAGCCGACTGGATCACCACTCCGCAATGCTGCCCGTAGCTAGGAAAGATTCTGCGGGTAAAAAAGGTGAGCGTCTTCTGCGTGTACTCGGAGCTTTCCATGTCGATGCGGACAAAGCCGTGAAGCTCCCGAGCCCGGTCCAGGATGCGCACCATATTGGCGTGGCACAGGTCCTCGGCTATGTCGAGGCCCATCTGGGTCAGTTTGACCGAGACGTTGACATCCTGACCCGCTGCCCACAGCCGGTCCAGCATGAGGAGATACTGGTCCCGCGCGGCGACGGCCTCCGCTTCGACCGTCACGCTCTCTCCCAGGAGGTCCAGCGAGGTGGTAATCCCCCGCTTCGCCAGCTCGCGCGCTGCTTCAACCGCCTGCTCAATAGTTTCTCCGGCCACGAATCGGGAGGCAAACTTTCGGGCCAGCCCGTTCCGTCGGACGAAGTCGAAGACGCGCCGCTGCTCCGAAAGCCAGAGCAGACCCTGTCGCATGATCATGTTAGTCGCGAGTCACGAGTCGCGAGTCACGAGTTATCAGCCTTACCGAATCATGAGTTCTGAACGAGTCCGCCTACAAGGTATATGCGTCCCCACTTTCAGGCCCAGTTCGCGATTTGGAACTCTACGCGACGCGCGACTCGCAACCCATTGATTTGTTGTGACTCACGTCACGGGTTTACCGAACGATTCTGGTATTCTCATCGAGGGACGTTCTATAGACAAATTCACCGGGTGACACATGGCGACACGTACACGGCGC